>NZ_PNCV01000089.1:0-9256 GCF_005886925.1 Pseudoalteromonas sp. S3260 | reverse complement strand
ATCCGAAGCTCAGGTTAATTATGATGTTGTGATTGTAAATTATAAAAAGAGTCAAATGAATCAGCGTACCTAAAATGGCAATTTTTAAGACGTTGTTTATTCGTTGGTTTAAGCTCGTTAAAGTAAAAACTAACGAGATATCACACGTTAATGCTCCGTATGTTAAGAAGGGTATAATTTTTACTTGGTTACATGTTGGGACTTTTAATAACCTTAACCATTTAATTTTAAAGTTAAATTTATCTAATTTTTACTGTGGGTAAATATTGGTAATGGATTTTTTACTCATTTTCATCCAAGAAGTTCATAAGCCGTTTTTATTAAGAAGTGTAACTTTGTGTTTACGTTTGTGTGTTTTATTAGTGTTTGAAAGGTAACCATTTTAGTGTTTTTAAGAGATGTGCAATTAATGAAGCTAAAAAAACATGTAGTCTATATTTTTAATTGTCTGTTTTAATAGATGTTTTTTGTTTTTTAAGGCTGTAGTGTTCCAGGTTATTGTAATTTTCCTTGTTGCTCATTGGTTTCATTTTGTTTTTTATGTTAATTTTTTGCTGGTTTTATGGTGTCTTATTGTAACAATCCCTTTTTGGTGTATTATTTTACTTGCAAATTACATTTGCTAAACATAAGTAAAATAATAAGTCAGGGGATTAATCAATGTTTAAAAAAACGTCGTTATCTAGAGCTATTCAGTACTCTCTTTTATTAGGTAGTGCCTCTTTTGCTTCTGCCGCATTTGCAGCTGAAGAAGAAGTTAAACAAGAGACAACTCAAGCAGCTGAAGTTTCTTTAGAAGAAGAACAACCAGAACGAATTGAAGTTACCGGTTCACGTATTCGCCGAGCTGAATTTTCACAAGCGTCACCTATACAAGTTATCAGTGGTGATATATCACGTGAAATGGGATTATTTGACGCTGGTGCTATGTTACAAACAACTAACCAGGCGGCTGGTGCACAAATAGATAATACTTTTGGAGGTTATGTACTGGATAACGGTCCGGGTGCTGCAACAATCGGTTTCCGTGGGTTAGGCGCTGAGCGAACTTTAGTACTTTTAAACGGACGCCGTATGGCTCCTGCTGGTGTAGGTGGAGCACCAACATCTGCCGATCTAAATCTTATCCCAGGTGTAATGATTTCGCGTGTTGAAAACCTATTTGATGGTGCTTCAACAGTTTATGGTTCTGATGCTGTAGCTGGTGTTGCTAATATTATTCTTCGTAAGGATGTTGAAGGTTTTGAAGTTCAAGGTTCTTATAAGCAACCTAAAGGTGATGGCGGTGAAGAAACTGTTATGTCCGCTATGTGGGGAACGACCTATGACAATGGTTTCGTAACGGTTGGTGCAGAATATACAGATCAAAAGTCTCAATCACGTGCAGGCAACCCATTCTTGCAGGGCTGCGAAGAGCGTATTTGGGAGTCTGAAGAAGGTGATATTATTACACGTAACTCAGGTAATGGACCTATTGCTTCAAACAGTGCCTGTGATATTTTTCCGCTGACAAACCGTATGTCTGTTCCTAGCTTTTGGGGAAGTGTATACCGTACGCCAGGATTCTCAAATACAGGTATTCCTAATTTTAGTGAAACAACAGTTGCCTCAAGCCTAGAAGGGTATCTCCCTGGTTGGGTTGCTGGTGACTTTAATGGTGATGGCATTATCGATTTTGACCAAGGCGATGGTGTATTTGTTGATGGTAATGGTGATGGCCTTCGTGATGTTGATTTTACAGACCCATTCTATGCTTATCAGCAGTCTGACTATTATCGAAGTGGTGACTACTTAAGCCAAAATAAACGTTTTTCAGTTATGTTAAATGGCGAACATTCATTTAATGATGATGCTAATACCACATTTTATTATGAAGGTTTATACGCACGTCGTGAATCGCCAAGCTTTACACCAGGCTATCAGTTCTTCCCAACGGTTGCTGCTGAAAATGCATATAACCCATGTGGTGTTTATGGCATCGACTGTTTTGAAATGCTAGGAGCTGGTCCTGCAGGTCCACAATCAGTTCAGCCTATTTTAAATATTCGTGGTGACAGAGATAGAGCGGAAGTTGAAGTATCTCAGTACCGTTTAGTAACAGGTGTAACTGGTGACCTTCCAATTTTTGAAGCGCTTAATCTAAATGGTTGGTACTATGATGTGTATGCGTCATACAGTGCATCTAAAGGCACAGATAGCTACAATGGTATTAACGCTAACTTTTTAGCGCAGTCATTAGATACAGTTGTTGCAGACGATGGTACTGTAAGTTGTGCAGATAGTTCAAATGGCTGTGTCCCTGTAAACTTATTCGCTGATAACATTTACCAGGCTGGTGGGGGGTCACTAACTGAAGCTGAAGCTGGTTTCTTATTTAGTCAACGGTATATGGAAACAAAAGTTAATCAGCTAGTGGTTAACGGTTTCATCGGTGGTGAACTTTTCGCTTTACCTTGGAATAGTGAGCAAGTAAACGTTATTTTAGGTGCTGAGTTCCGCCGCGATGAAATAGAATCTAACCCAAATGCTGTTGCATCTGAAGGTCTGCTGGTTCATTGGTATGCGGATAAAGGTGCAGATGGTTCACGTAATTTAAAAGAGATATTTACTGAATTTGAGTTTCCATTAGCTCGCGGCCTTGAGTATATGGAAGAATTAACAATTACAGCATCAGGACGTATTTCAGAAGAAAGTTTCTACGATGCTGAAAGCACTTACAGCCTTAAAGGTGTTTATCGTCCTGTTGATTGGTTCACTTTGCGTGCAACAAAAGGTACATCGTACCGAGCGCCTAATCTTCGTGAGCGTTTCTTGAATGGAACAACTGGTTTTAATACAGTTTCAGATCCATGTGTAGTCCCTTCAGAGGCGCGCGTTGGTGATCCACTCGATCCTAATTCAATTACCTACGATCCAAATCAAGATTCGCGTGATGCATCAACACTCGCTGCATGTAGTGCATCAGGTGTTGATCCTACAACGCTAGGTCTTGGTCAAGATGGTTCAGCTTCATTTACGTCTTCAACAAGTACAGAAGTTGTAACGGGTGGTTCTGAAAAATTAAACCCAGAAACATCGATTGCGAAAACCTATGGTTTCGTATTTGAACAGCCATTTAGTGATGATTTCGATTTCACTATCTCAGCTACACGTTTTGATATAGAAGTTACTAATAGTATCGCTGAGCCAAGTGCTGGATATAGTGTAAACCAATGTTATAGCGCTGACGGTAATGATGCATTTTGTAGTCGTATTGACCGTGGTGAAAGTGGCCAAATTGATTTAGTTGATGGTAGCTTCATCAATATCGGTTTGATTACATCAAAAGGTTATGACTTCAATGTTTACTATGATCAAGACTTTTTATTGTATGAACAAAACTTTGGCCTAACAGTTGACTTACAAGCGACTAAGATGACTGAGTCTAAATACGATGTACTTGGAACTGTAGACGATAACCTTGGTGAGCCAGATTACCCAGAGTGGCGTGCATATGGACGTATTAAGTTTGCATATGATGATTACTCATTTAATTGGGAAACACGCTATATCGGCAAAGGTGAAGAAGATGATCTAGGTGAATTTGAAGAGTTTACTGATGGCTGTACTGGTCTTACTAACTCATCTGGAGCACCTTTACAATGTCGACCTTTAGCTTACACAGAAGATTACTGGGTTCATAACATTAGCTTTAACATGCAATTTGATGCTTTCAGTATCAATGCTGGTATTCGTAATGTATTTAATGATGCACCACCTAAGGTTGATCCTAATGGTTCATTCTCTAGCCACAACATCCCTCTAGGTGTTGGTTACGATACATTCGGTCGTACTCCATTCATCAACTTCAAAGCACAATTTTAAAAGCTTGAAGTAATCTACTAAATAAAGGCTTCTATTATGGAAGCCTTTTTAGGTATATATGTCAGCTAATTAAATAAGGAACATAATGATGTCTAAATTGTTGGCCTTTTCTTTATCTGTTTTTATTGCAGGCTCAGTGCTCTCAAACAATGTTTATAGCCAAGAAGTAAAGCCTGAATTATCAACTGTCGAATCTTTTTCAATTCTTCCTGCCATGCGCAGTGTTCAGACTTCCCCCGATGGTAGCAAGTTAGCAATACTTGTAGGTACCAGTAAAGATGGTGATTACATCTTAGAAATCAGAGATACTAAAAACTTACAAGCTGAACCAATTCGACTTGGCGCAGATAAAATGCGAGTTTCTAGTATCTTATGGCTTAATAATGAAAAGCTAGGAGTAACTTTTCGTCAATTATTAGAGGATAGCGGTCGCAAGTACTGGGTTACTCAGTTTGCAATCACGGATGCTGATGGTAAAGGTAAGTGGTTGATTCCATTTCGCCAAAGCCGCCAAGGGTTTAAAATTATCGACTTATTAGAAGATGATGATAAACATATACTTGTTGAAACGGATGTAAATGATAATTACATTCCTGACGTTGTTAAATTAAATGTTACAAACGGTAGATTGAAAACCATAGTTCGCGGAAGTGATAAAGTTAATAATGGCTTTATTGCAGACAAAGATGGTGACATTAGAATTGGACAAGGGTTTAATTTAGCCGAGCAGGCTGTGGATATTTATGCAAGAGAAAAGGGGGATGATGATTGGATAAAAATACATAGCGTAAGTGGTAAAAACCGTGAAACCTTCACTATCTCTGGTGTTTCAGCAGAGGAGCCAGATAAGCTTTATGTTATTGCAAATCGTGGTGAAGATACGACAGGTGCTTATTTATATGATATTAAAACAAAAACATTTTCAGACCGTTTATTTGGTTTAAAGTCTGCTGATGTCGATAGCATCATTCAAGACAAAGATGATAGGCTTTTAGGTTTTTCTTATACATCTAAACATCCAGAATATTACTTCACAGATCCGCAGAGACAGTCGATTTATGATGGTGTTAAACAATTACATCCAGACAGTTATGTCAGTGTTGTTAGTCACTCTGAAAATGATAATACTTTAGTGTTAATGACACAATCAGATAGCGATCCTGGTACCTATTACGTTATTTTGAATAAGAAGGATATTATCAAACTAGGCGAAAGAATGCCTTTCGTTGATAAAGATAAGCTCGGTGAAACTAAATATGTAAGCTATAAAGCGCGCGATGGTCGTAAGATAAGAGCCTATGTAACTATTCCCAAAGGTAAAGCTCCTTTTCCAGCAATTGTATTGCCTCATGGAGGTCCATGGGTTAGAGATACAGTTATTTTTGATGAATGGTCTCAATTATTGGCCTCAAATGGCTATGTTGTTATCCAACCAAATTACCGAGGTTCGACAGGTTATGGTCTCGAACATTGGAAAGCCGGTGATAAAAATTGGGGCTTGAAAATGCAAGATGATTTAGATGACGCAGCGATGTATCTTGTTGATAGTGGACTGGCTGTAAAAAATAAGCTTGCTATGTTTGGTTGGAGTTATGGTGGGTATGCTGCATTCGCAGCTTCTATGCGTGATAAAAACATTTATCAATGTACGGTTGCTGGGGCTGGTGTGAGCGACTTAAATCGCATAAATGCAACACTTAATGATAATCCACTCTTAAGTAAGCTACAAAAACCAACTATCGCGGGTGTGTCTCCTGTTGAACAAGTTAAAAAAGTTAACGTTCCTATTTTAGTAGTACACGGTGATATCGATGGGCGAGTGCCAATTGAGCATAGTGAAGCGTTTGTATCTGAGTTAAAGAAATATAACAAAGATTATAAATATGTAGTTTTAAAAGACGCTGATCACTTCTCCGACACGCTTTTTTATGATCACAAGAAAACATTCTATTCGGAATTAATTAATTGGCTAGATAATAAATGCGCTCTGAAGAATTAGGTTGTTTAATTGATAATCATTAGTAGGTGACTGAAATAATTTACAAAACGATAGCTGCGGCAATTACTGAATGTGTAAGGTATACAGTTTTGCCGTTGCTATTTTGATTATGGGCTTTATTAATTCTCAAAAATCATAAACATGTAAAAGAGCTGTGTTATTGCAAATTTATAGAATGAATTTTATTCATATTCTTTATGCAATAGTTGTATAAATACTGACTTGAGCATGGTTCTACTATGCTTTTTCTTTTCTGTATAGAGAAGATAACTAGTTAGTTTTTATTTTGGGTAATTACTTCTTTATTTAATTTATTTTTATGCTAGCCTCAGGGCAAGATCATGAACTTTACCTTGACATAAATTTATGATCTTATACTGCTTTTCAGATTAAGCAGCCCAATTATGTCAGCCAATACATTATTCGAACATTTTTCTTCCATTGATGACCCACGCCAGCAAGGCAAAGTGCAACATCCGTTATTCGATATTCTGTTTCTAACTATCAGTGCCGTAATCGCAGGTTGCCAAGGCTGGGAAGAAATAGAAGATTTTGCCCATGACAAACTATCTTGGTTACGGAAATTTATCGCACTATCGAACGGTGTGCCTCGGCATGACACGATTGCACGGGTCATAAGCCGCATTGATATGACCCAGTTTCAAGCCTGTTTCTCTCAATGGATGCAAAGCTGTAGTGAACTCACAGACGGCAGTGTGGTTGCCATTGATGGAAAAAGACTAAAAGGTTCATTTAAACAACCAGATAGAAAAGATGCTATCCACATTGTCAGTGCGTTTGCCTGTGAAAATGGTGTGACGTTAGGTCAATGTAAGACCGACTCGAAGTCCAATGAAATCACCGCAATCCCAGAGTTGCTTCAGTTACTAGAGCTAAAAGGTTGCTTAGTGACGATTGATGCGATGGGTTGTCAAAAGGAGATTGCGAAGCAAATTATAGAAAAGGAAGCGGATTATTTGCTGGCTCTCAAAGCCAATCAGGGCAACTTATTTGAACAAGTAAAACAGCTCTTACAACCAGAAATATCACGCCAGATAGCGACTGATAGCTTATTAACTGAAGTAGATTATCAGCGAGGTCGAGAAGAATTCAGGGCGGCTGTTGTCTGCCATGATATGGCTCAAATTCCTGCAAGTGCTAGTTGGCCCAATTTACAAAGTGTAGGCGTGATAGTGTCTTACCGTAAAGCGGATAACCAACAGCAAGGTGAATTAACATATAGGTATTACATCAGCTCTGCAAACATGAGTGCGCAAAGGCTAGCTGAAGCTACACGAGCGCATTGGCATATTGAAAACAGTCTTCATTGGTGTTTGGATGTGGCAATGAATGAAGATGGTTGCCGTATACGCCGCGACGGCGCGGCAGAAGTGCTAGCTGGTGTAAGACATATTGCATTGAATTTATTAAAGAAAGAGACATCCTTTAAGAAGGGTGTGCGGGCTAAACAGCTAAAAGCAGCTCGAAACGAGTGCTATCTAGAAAAGGTATTGAATAGCAAGTGATTTTTCATGCTCTTGCCCTGATGAAAAAACTAATCGCAGTAGCAGCTATCTCACTTCTTCCTTTCTCAAATGCAATGGCCGATCAAGATATTGGTTGTGGTTTGGGTTCAATGTTATTTGCCGGTAAAGACGGTAAAGCAGTAAAAGTATTGGGTGCAACTACAAACGGTACGTCTGGTAACCAAACCTTTGGTATTACATTTGGTACGCTTGGTTGTGATGGTACAGGTACTGTTACTTCATCAGCCAAAATCGCGCAATTTATCGATGGCAACATGGAACAATTAGCACGTGATATGTCACAAGGCGAAGGCGAAACGTTATCTACGCTTGCTGAGATCTGGGGTGTTCAAGATCAAGATAAAGCAGCATTTAATGCACTAGCGCAAAGCCAATTTGCCACTGTTTTCACATCTGAAAACGTGACTTCTCAAACTGTTTTAGAAAACCTAAACTCAGTTGTAGCAAGTGATGCATCACTTTCAGCATACACGCTATCTTAATTATTTTTTTGTTTTGCCATTTTTGCTAAACCTGTTGCGGCTGAACCTCTTTGGAAAAAACCCTACTGGTTAAAGTTGGGCTATTATCGACCGCAGCTTAGTGGTGGTTTTGAAAGCGATGTCGATGATACTGCTTTTTTTCTATCCCCTTGGGTAAAACGGATCCTAAAGCTGAATTTACAGCAACGCTGGAAGAGTTCGAGCAACAAAATAAAACCATTATTTGCCAGTTTCCAGCGCGTTATCAATGGCTCAAAGCACAGGTTACGAATGACTGGGCAGCACTAGAGTGCCCGGAACTTGATACGTGGCGAAACCTTATTAATCCCAAAGCGATGACACTGGTTTTTCCAACCGCTTATATGAATAGTCCTTCGTCAATGTTTGGCCATACCTTGCTGCGTATAGATGCCAAAGATCAAACGCGTCATAAAGAGCTGGTGGCGTTTGCCGTTAACTTTGCCGCAGAACCGGATGAAAATGACAATGCTGCCCTGTATGCATTAAAAGGACTGATCGGTAAATACCCTGGTAACTTTAGCCTGATGCCTTATTATCGCAAGGTGCGTGAATACAGTGATATTGAATCACGAGATATTTGGGAATACCCGCTGAGTTTTTCTGAATCTGAGGTTGAACGTATTTTATGGCATTTATGGGAAATGCAGTCGGCAACATTTGATTATTATTTTGCCGATGAAAATTGCTCTTATCAGTTGCTGGCGTTATTACAATTGGCTCGCGATGATCTGGATTTAACCAGCTCATTTAACTTTCACGCGATCCCTTCAGATACGGTGGTGGTACTAAATGAACAAGGTTTGCTCCAAGCACCAGATTATCGCCCTGCATTTGGTACTAAACTGCATCATTACGCAAAACAGCTTACTCCACAAGAGCTGGCGGCAGCAAAGCAGTTAATGGCAGGTGCAGAGTTTGATAACAGCCAGTTTACTGCCCAGCATAGCGTCGCAATTTATGAAGTAGCTTATGAGTGGCTTAATTTTAATTTTTATGATCAAGGTTTAAACCGAGATGATATTGCGCCGCGCTTAACTAAACTGCTAAGAAAACGCAGTCAGTATAAAATTGCCTCGCCGCTAACCAAACCACCAAAGCCTACAGTATCACCAGAGCAAGGCCATGGCTCTGCTCGTGTTGCTTTGGCAAGATCTGACTCTAAAAACTATGGGCAAACTACAGAGCTGGCTTATCGATTAGCCTACCATGACTTGCTCGACAGCTCTGCTGGGTTTATACCCGGCGCACAAATTAGTTTTTTAGATATCAACGCCAGTTATACAGATGAGCATTTACAGCTTGAGCACCTTTACTTAATTGATCTGAGATCTGGTTAAGCCAAC
>NZ_PNCV01000088.1:0-12688 GCF_005886925.1 Pseudoalteromonas sp. S3260 | reverse complement strand
TTATTATCCAGAGTTCAGGTTCCTTAATAAAATAATGTACTAAGCGGCGCTTTAAGCTTGTGAGAATACAGGATGCCAATCGTGCTCAATAAGCTCAAGCACCTGCTCTTTAGGCACCGCTTTACTAAACAAATAACCTTGAAAGTAGCTACAACCTTGCGCTTTTAAAAAAGCCAACTGATGTGCGCTTTCAACCCCTTCAGCAATACACTCTTTACCTAAACTGCTTGCTAAAGTTAGTGTAGATTGAATAATCGCTTCGTTATCCGAATCAATACCAATATCTTGCACAAAGCTGCGATCTATTTTTAATACATCAATCGGAAAGCGCTTCAAATAAGTTAACGAGGCATACCCTGTTCCAAAATCATCCATGTACAACTTACAGCCTAGTTGCTTTAATAAGTCCATATTTTTAAGCGCATGTTCTGAGTCTCGCATTAAAATAGACTCTGTTATTTCAAATACAATAGCCTCGGGCGGCAGTGCTGCATTGTTTAGTGCTTGGCGAATTTCAGGGACGAGTCCGATAAATTCAAAATCCAGTGCTGAGAGGTTAATTGATAGGTATAGATCAGGACACACTTTACGCCAACGAGCTAACTGCACCAAAGCACGCTGAAAT
Source organism: Pseudoalteromonas sp. S3260 (assembly GCF_005886925.1). Taxonomy (NCBI): domain Bacteria; kingdom Pseudomonadati; phylum Pseudomonadota; class Gammaproteobacteria; order Alteromonadales; family Pseudoalteromonadaceae; genus Pseudoalteromonas; species Pseudoalteromonas sp. S3260. The sequence goes on along the minus strand of NZ_PNCV01000088.1, from coordinate 12,063 downwards.
GTTTGTAGCATTATTTTAGTGATTAAACCTATATTTTCAGCTACGTTTGCAAACTCTTGTGTACTCGCTAACTGATTATAAGGCCAGCGTAGTAACACCTCAAAGCCCACTGTTTTTTGCGTAGATGCATTAATAATGGGTTGATAATAATTACAAAATTCATGTTCATGATAAGCTTTGATCAACTGTGATTCTAAATGCATCGCTCTTTCAACACGTTGATTCATTTCTTGTTTGTAAAACTTATAACACCCTTCCAAGCCATTTTTAGCATAATAAAGCGCCACATTTGATGCTTTCAATAGTGCTTTATAATGCACGGCATCATCAGGGAAAATAGCCACACCAATACTTAGGTGTATATTGACGCTTTGCTGATTCATAACAATGTCTTTACTCACGCAATCCATTAGTTTGGTGCATATAAGTAATACTTCTTCTATTTGCTGAATATCTTCAACTAGAATTACAAATTCATCACCGCCTAAACGCGCGACGCTATCACAAGGACGTAATGCTGTTTTCAAGCGGTTCGCCACCAGCTTTATTATCTCATTGGCGTTTTCTGTGCCAAATGAATCATTAAAATACTTAAACCGTTTTATATTAACGTGTAACAAAGCCACTTTACACTGATGGCGGCGCGCCTGATCGATGGCATGTATAGCTCTGTCGTTAAACAAGGTTCTGTTTGGCAGCCCAGTAAGTGAATCGTAATTAGCCAGTATATGCAGTTCGCTCTCAGCTGACTTTTGTGCATGAATATCCGTTAAAATAATCACGAAACTACTCAGCCTTTGGCTTTCATCAGCTACGGCGCTTATTTTAACCAGTACATGGCGTTGCTCTTTGTTTGCCAGAACGACAGTGTCTTCACATGAAAAATGTTCGCCCACTTCAAGCTTTTGCATAATTCGTAAATAATCAAAATAGCTACTGCGGGACATTCCCAAATTAAGCGCACGGGTTGAACGAGGCTCTGCTGATAAGCCAAAAGCGCTTTGCAGCGATTTATTTGAGGCACGTATATTAAAGTTTTTATCTAAGATAAACACCCAATCTCGGGTTTGTTCAAACGCGGCGGTAAATAACCGCGCATGCTCTTCAAACACCCTTTCGCGTGTCATATTGGTATACGTACCGGCTACTTTTTGCGGCGTTTTTTTGTCCCATTCAACCACCTTGCCAAAATCTTTGTACCAGCGCCAATGACCTTTGGCGTGGCGTAATCGGTAGGTACAATTAAAATACCCTTTATCTGTTGATAAAAATTCTAACCACTCCAACCTAAAAATAGCACGCTCTTGAGGGTGAATTTTTTCTAGGTAGGCATCTAAACTCACCGAGTCATCCTCGTAGCCTAATTCGTTGACTAATCTAGGCTGATAAATATTTAACTGGCTCGCCTGCCAATCCCATACCCCGGACTCACTTCCTTCTAGTGCAAGCTTTAAACGCGCCTCACTGTCTTGGCTTTCTTTGTGTGCTGCCAATAAGATACGCTGTATTTTGTTGCGCCTCATTACCCATGCAGTCACTATGGTGATCAATAAAATGGCATAAAGCGCTAAAAAGTATGGAGCACGCCATAGCGGATATTTCACTTTAATATTTAACGTGGCTGGCGCAGTATAGTCGCCGGTCAGTGGATCTTTTGCCCAGACTTTTAACTGGTAACTACCGGGGTTTAATTTAGGAAACACCACCCGATTATTTCGGGTATAACTTTTTTTACCTTTATCGAGCTGATATTCATAAATAATGCGCTCTTGGAAGCTAAATGACATCGCTGAAAATGCAATCTCAAGCCCGATATCATCATGATTTAAAGTGATATTTTTTAATGGCTGCTGTAAATTTATAGACAAGTCCCGAGACATTAAGTTGATGCGCGTGATATTGACCTGATCTAATAAACCTTGGCTATTTTTATTGTCTTTAGGATCAAAGTAGGTAAAACCCTTGAGGCTACCGAAGGCAATTCGACCATCCGCTAACTTAGCCATAGCGCCATTATTAAACTCAGCAGAGAGCACCCCATCTGATGTTGTAAATTGCTGAAAATGAATTGTTTCAGGATTTAGTCGCCATATTCCTTTATGGCTACTCATCCAAATCATTCCCTCTTCATCAAGAACCATATCGTACAACAAGGTGCTGAGTTTATTTTTATCTAAATCAATTGTGTGCACTAACTCATAGGTTGTTGCATCTATACCAATCAGCCCAAAATTAGATAACGATAGCCAAAGTATGCCTTGCCCATCTACCACGTAGGAAAGAATACTAACGGCTACATTTTCATGGTGTTTAGGCACTTTATAAATGGTGTTTAAACTTAAATCATTGGGGTTAAATTGATATAAAACGCCACCACTAAAAAATAATGGCTTCTCGGGTTGGTGCGGTAATGGGGGTAAAAAGCCATGCGCTAAAAAAGGGTCAAATTGTGCTAATTCGCCTTTTAAGTGAACTAATTGTCGGCTATCAATATTATATTTAAACATACCATGATCTGGGTGTACAAAATACAAATCCCCGTTTGGTAGCAATGTCAGGCCATGCATCCAATCATTTAAAAAAATCTGATTGGTAGGACTGTTAGTTCTTGGTTGGGTAAGTTGCTGAGTTTGCGGGTCAAAAATGAATAATCCTCGGTTTGAGTGCAACCAGAGTTTATCTTTGTAAGGCATAATTTTGAAAATAGTAAACTCTGTGGTCAGTAAATCGACTTTATAATCTTTTAAATACACCTTTGAGCGATTACTTTTTAAATCAACCGCAGTTAAACCATTGTGTGTGCCTAACCATAGCTTTTCTTGGAACTCCTTAATTGACCATACCGAATGATGTGATAAACCATCCCCAACCAGTGCATTTCCCTCTACATTATAAAACTTGTAATTGTCGCCCGATAAATAAAACGCACCATCGGTTTTAGTGGCTAGCCACATTCCGCCCGATTTATCTTTCACCATATCAATAATACTGTTATCGGCGAGGGTGTACTTACTCTGTTGGATACGTTTATTTTTTACCACTTTTTTAGTGGTTAAATTAAAACAAAGCAGGCCTTTATCTGTTGCTAAATCGAGCACTCCTTGCTGATTATCAATATCCCAAACATTCAAATCGGCCAGTAATTTTTGGCTTGTAAATGATTGTTCGCGGTTGTTAAACATTGCCTCTAAATTACTAATATCAACAGCGTATAAACCCTTAACCGCACCTACAAGCAACTGATTGTTATTACCTAGCGCAAATGATTTCACATTATTTTGATAAATATGTACATCCGTTTCGCTCAAGTGCTCGAGTGGCCTTACCTGCTGTGTTGCGATGTTAAAAACATACGCGCCGTCTGTGCTACCGATAAAAATATAACCGTTATAATGAAACAAAGTACGCACAAACGCATTTTCAAATTGCTCAGGAAGTGTAAATAAGGAGGTAATAGAGCCGTTGTCTATATCGAGTTTTGCAAACTCTCGGCCTTGTCCAATCCATAAGGTTTTATCATCGGTGGCTAACATAGTAAAAACGGACTGCTGTAGTATTTGCTCTTCTGTGACAGGTTTTTCTATGTATTGTTGGTAGGTATCCGTTTTCGGATCGTATCTGAACAAGCCTGCTAATAAGGAGGCAATCCAGATATGCCCTTGTTGGTCTTGATATATGCGATCGATGATCGCCTCTTCTAACTCACCATTAGGGCCATTGATTGGAATAACTTGATAGCCATCGTATCGGTTAAGGCCTCCTTCAGTAGAGAGCCATAAATACCCATTGTTATCGATAAGCATGGTATTAACGTAACTTTGAGATAAGCCTTCGCTTGGGGATAATCGTTTTACTTGCGCTGTTACTTCAACGCTTATGAGCATAAACAGCACAAATATGGCTGTGATAAACCCATTAATACTCATACCCATGCTTATCCTATTGCTAATTTATGTTTTATTGATATTTCAATGCGGTAATATTTCGGTGCTTATAGGCATCAAATAGCGTTAATAATGAAGGAGTATATGTTAACACTTGGTTAAAACCAAGTGCTTGATAAAAATCAGTAAGGCGTTGATAAGCAAAGGTGTAAACAGGTTCTGTTTGCGCATTTAAAAGGGCAACTAATAACTGGGTTGCCACCCCCTTTGAACGATAAGAAGGAGCCACAAACACCGTTGATAAAAATAAAAAAGTGGGCTTATTCTGTAACCGGCAGGCGGCAATAATCGTATTATTATCGTAAGCGACCCAGACTTGATCCTGTTTGTTAGCACGGCCGCGGACGTGATGTAACGTATAAAACTTATTAACTAAGGGCGTTTTAATTGATTCTAATTGTTTAATTACAAGCATAGTAGGCAAACCTAGCTAAGCATAATGGCCAAATACTGCTCAAATTTTTGTTTTAAAACACCTTGCTCTGCAACAGGACGACTATGCAGAGTGTCGTACACTTGCTCACGCGTTTTTTTACCGCGCTTAATTTGATAAGCCCAAAATGAGGCCTCGTAATCTAACTGAATTTGATACTTCTGCTCTCGCGGCAAGTTACACAGATTAAAACTCATATTCACTCCAATTATTAGGGGCTATAAACTTATTGTTGCCTGCATGAATACAGGTAAGGGCCGTGAGCAGCACACGGAGGCTTTGCTCGACTTTTACTAGCCCACTAGGTTAAACAAGTCGCGCCGAGCGCCCCTAGTTTGAACAAATTTTCATCCGCAAAGGTCAACAACCCCTCGCTCAATAAAACGTAGATTATACGTTTAAACTTATAAAAAACTAACTCTATAACTAATAAAAATAAGCGACTGTAAATAATTCAACGTAATCAATAATTGTTGGTGGTAACTTTTGCAAGATTACTAATGCAAACTGTGCAAAAGACAGACAATTTGTTACTATAGCCGCTTATTATCTTGCCGTAATTAATTGGAAATACTGACGTGCTTAAACGCTTTAACGGATTGCTGGTATTACTGTGCTTAGTTTTTAGTAATATGTCTTTTGCGCACAGTTATAGCTACACATTTAATCGCCCGCAAAACACTCAACAAGCAAACTATACCATTGAGCTATTACAATTGGCCTATGCAGATATAGGCTTTAAACTAAATATTGTCGATTTTAATCGTCAAAATGCATTATTTGCAGCGGATAATGGCATGTTGGATGGGCAGCTTGCTCGCGATATCAGTATTGAAAGTGCCTATAAAAATTTAATTCGAGTTAACTATCCACTCTTTAAATTTAACCTTGAGCTTTATAAACACTGTGAGCCCAGCTCCACTAAAACCATAGATAGCATTGCCATTATTGCCAGTTACCCTGTGCAACAGCGATATTTAGACAGTATTGATTTTCAAGGTAAGGTAATTGAAGTTAAAAGTGATAATACGCAGCTTAACTTACTGATCCAGAAAAAAGTACAAGGAGCGTTACTTATTGATTTTGCGATGGCAAATAAAACCATTCCTCCCTCTTTGGGCTGCTATGAAAAACAAGTGGTTGCTACCTACCCGCTTTATCATTATTTACATAACAGTCATGCGGATATTGTTCCCCAGCTAGAAGCAACACTGGATAAGTTACACAATAACGGCACAGTTGCAAAACTCAGGTCAAAATACAACCTACAGTTTTAAAAATCAAAACCTTGTTGATCTGCTTGCGGTGATGATTGTGCCACTTTATTTTTTTGCTGTAAGTAACGTTTATAGCGCTGCTGGCATAAACTCAATACTTTTTTCTTTTGGGAATTCGTTAACGAATTCCAAGAAAAACGTTCATCGCGACTGCGATAGCAGCCTTTGCAATAACCGCGATTATTAACTAAGCAAATACCTTTACAAGGGCTAGGAATATCAAATATTTCAATTTGTTGCATTTTACCCTCCGGTATTAAAAGCATAGCCTGAGTATAGCGCTATTTTTGTGCAAAAAAAAAGCAGCAAATAAATTGCTGCTTTGTTGTTAGCTTAAACTGTTAATTACTGCTCACAGCTTTGTTCATCTACTTGTGTTTTTCGATGAAATGGCTTGGCATACATAGCTAAAACCAAAGCCCTTAACTCTTCTGGCACCTTGGCCAAACGTTCTTCAAACTGTGCTGCGTCATTTTTATTGATCACCGCCTCAGTGCAGCCAGCAGCAATAAAGTTGCCTGGGTGTAAGTAAAACGAATCAATAATTTGCTTATCAATGGTTTTTGCCAGTTCATCGGCACTGTCACAACCTGACTCAATGGGCTGACCAAACGATAAATGCACATGCCCTTTGGCTGAACTAAACCCTTCAACAATGCTGGCAATATCTTCACCCGCCGATTTAACATACTTGCCATGATGTTGTTTATGATATAGCTCTTTTGCCTTGGCAATTGCACATGGTTCGTATTGGTAAGAGATTGCAACCGGCACCACTTTGAGCTCTTTAATGTATTCGCCAAATTCTTTCTTTTGTTTACGGCCATTAAGTTGCAACATTTTTAAAAGCGCAGGATCAGTTTCATCAACCCCATCTTTAGCGCGCCCTTCTTTTTGTGCAATCCAAATTGAGTGCCCGCTACTGAGTGAATCATAAATATAAGCCGATAACTGAGTCAGCGCTTTTAACATCTCTTTTGGGGCTTTTGCTGAGCGTTTCACAATAAAACTTTTATTTAAGCGCATAAGCTCAGTAATGTAAGGAATTTGCAGCAAGTTATCGCCAATCGCAATTCTCACTGTTTTCATTTTATGCTGGAATAAGCCCCAATTAACCAGTGCAGGGTCAAGTACAATATCTCTGTGGTTTGAAACAAAAAGATAGGCTTGATTAGGGTCTAAGTCTTCTAAGCCAGAAAAAGTGACTTTTGAGGTGGTACGTTTTATTAATTTATTTAAGTAATGTGCCACTTCATTTTGTACATCTTCAACCGTTTTAACTTTGCCCCACTTTTTGCGCAACTGATGCTTTATTATAGCGCGTGCTAAAAACCCAACTGCGGATATAAAGCGTGGCAAATTGTATTTTGCAATTACATCAATAAACGCATTATCGTTAATTAATCGCGCTAATGAGGCAGCAACTTCATCGTCATTGTAAGGTCTTATATCTGCGTACTTATCTTCTAATTCAATCATTTACTGCATCTACAAAGTTAAAAACGGCGCGTTAAAACGCCCCGCTGTGTCTGATTTTGATTATAACTCAATCAAAAATACGAAACTAGCAATACTAAAGTTCGATTTACTGAGTTTTCATAGCGTTATAGTTTAACGCCGAGCCAAGCTGTCTTGCTAACAACGCATACGTATAAACTATGGCTATTAATTATTAATTTAAATGGGTAGACCCTACTAACAGCACTTTGTTCAAGTTAACTTAGCAAGGCAGTTGATCATAATAACATGCAAGTTAACCGTCAGTGGGCAGACCACATTTAAATATGGCTCTACAACTGCTAATGTAAACGCAACATGATAAACCCAATAACATTCAAATAGATGATACTCTTTTTATCACAAGCATTTTGCGTACAGGGGTTATTATTCCCTTAACACATACACTATTAGGACACACCGTGAACATAACAATTCTTGATAACGCCACACTGGCAAACACCTCACTTGATTGTATCTCAGCACTGGGAAAGCTTACCGTGCATCAGCTAACTAGCCCAGAGCAAGTGCTAGCACATAGCCAAAATGCAGAGGTGTTAATCACCAATAAAGTAGTGATTAATCGTGACACCATGGCACAATTAACATCACTCAAACTTATTTGTGTTAGTGCCACCGGCACCAATAATGTTGATTTAAATGCCGCGAAAGATTTAGGCATTGCGGTAACCAATGTTGCTGGTTATTCAACCCCCTCGGTTGTGCAGCATACCTTTTCGTTAATTACTAACTTATTAGGCAATACTCATCGCTACCAAGCGGACTGCCAACAAGGCGCATGGCAAAAAAGTGACATGTTTTGTCGCCTTGATTACAGCTTTAATGACATTCAAGGTAAAACATTAGCCATTATTGGTGGGGGAACTCTGGGCAATGCTGTATCTAAAGTGGCTGAAGCCTTTGGTGCTCATGTCATTGTTGCAGAGCGCAAAGGTGCTGAGTGTCGCCAAGGACGCACGCCTTTTGAAACTGCAATAAAAACAGCGGATATTATCAGCGTACATTGCCCACTTAATGATGAAACGCGTGACTTAATTACGCTTAATGAATTAAAAATGATGAAACCAACTGCGCTTATTATTAACACCGCGCGCGGGGGGATCATTAACGAAGCCGACTTAGCACAAGCCTTAAAAACCAATGTGATTGCTGGTGCAGGTGTTGACGTACTAACTAAAGAGCCTGCTGAGCACAACAATCCACTGGCCAATTACACGGGAGATAACTTACTACTAACCCCACATATCGCGTGGGCCAGTACCGAATCTATTGTGCGCTTGGTTAAAGAAGTGAGTTTAAATATCGCTGCATTTAGTCAACAAGAGTCGCGTAATCGCTTGGTTTAATGCCGTTAAATTAAGTTAGTCAAAATAACTAAAAAGTGGCTTTTTAATTTTATTTCTTAAAAAAGCCACTAACTCAAAAATCACTTTAAAAATAAGCAATTGATTTTTAAAGATTAAAAAACTGGCCTAGTCTTTGCTCTAAAGTCTGTAATTAATCATCTAGGATAATAAAAAATGAAAAAAACGCTTTTAATCGCCGCCCTCACCGCTCCTTTTTTAACTGGCTGTGTTATTGCTGTATCCGATGGCGAAGCGGAAGGTCATTGGGCTGGTAATAGTTCTTCTAGCTGGCAAGCAACACATAAGAATAATCGTGAAATTATTTCAGGCTTGGCAATGGATAGCTCTTATCAGTCGGTATTAAAAACCCTAAAAACACCTGACTTCACCGAATTACTCAAAAAAGAAGAGGATGTTTACCAAGTCTTATTTTATGCAACGCACAGCATCCATTCAGATGGTAAAATGACTAAAGATGAATGCACACCGTTGGTATTTAAAAATGATAAATTAGTTGGTATTGGTGCCTCAGCACTGCAAATGCTGACAAACTAAGTAACTACAGCATTTATTGGGCGCTAATTTGATTGCGCCCTAACTTTTTCGCATTATACAAACCGGAGTCAGCTTCTTCTAACAATGCTTTTTCAGTGTAAGCTTGGCTACTCTCACTAGAAGCAATACCGATGCTAATGGTGACATGTGTAGCGTTTAAAGACGCATTATGTTCAATATTCAAATCATTAACGGCGTTACGTAACTTGTTGGCAAAAACGATTGCACCTTGCTGATTGGTTTCTGGTAATACGGCCACAAATTCTTCACCGCCGTAACGCGCAACAAAATCACCGCCACGCTCACATTGCGCGGCTAACGTTTTTGCCACTGTTTTTAAACATTCGTCTCCAGCTCGGTGGCCATAGTAGTCGTTATAACGTTTAAAATGATCAATATCTATGAGTAAAACGCACAAAGGAGAGTTGTTACGCTTACTTCTACGCCACTCTCTTTCTAAGTTCTCATCTAAATAACGTCTATTGGGTATTTCTGTTAAGCCATCAATAGAGGCAAGCATTTCTAGCAAATCATTTTTTTGCTTAATTAATAACTGGTTCCGCACTCTAACTTTCACAATAGCGGCACTAAATGGCTTACCAATATAATCCATTGCGCCGAGCTCTAGCCCCTTTGCCTCATCTTCATGACGGTTGTTTGCAGAGATAAAAATAATAGGAATAGCCTGGCTTATACTGTTCTCTTTTAGCTGTACGAGTACTTCATAACCATTCATACCAGGCATCATGATATCTAAAATGATTAAGTCTACTGGCGTGTGTTTAACAAACGCCAGCGCGTCTTCACCGCTTGTCACTAAGTAAACATCATGCTCATCGCTTAAGGTTTTTTCTAAAATGATTCGGTTAAGCGCATCGTCATCTACAATTAATATTTTTGCTTTATTTATCATTGCTTACATCTAAAATTTTTATATAAATATGAACTTGTTTTAACTGTATTATCAGCTCTTTAATTGCAGCATTGGCGCTCTTGTCGCCCACTTTTAACAATTGCTCAGTATGTTGAGCACATAACAACAATCGGTTAAACCCTAAGTTTCCTGCTATCCCTTTTAGACTATGCACTAAGCGTACCATTTCAATAGTAGGTATGTCTTTTTGAAGCTCAGCTGAATATGACTCACTTAACACCGCTAACTTAGTAAGCATGCTTTGCAATAGCTTCTCATCATCATTGAACTGTGTCAAAGCGAAGGTTTTATCAAAAAAGCAAGGCTTAGATATGCCTAAATCAGCTATCGATGCAAATAAAATAGGCTAATAAAACCATTAAAGAATAAGTATATTTAGGGAGTAGCTCAAATCTAAACTAACAGCCATATGCTTAAAAATAAGTAACGTCAGATCTAGCACACCGGTAGTGATTAGTAATAGCTTCAACACTTATTAGTTAAATTACTAAGAAGTGCTTTACTCATTTAAATACATCTCAGCCATATCGTCCAGTTTAGCTTTTACTTCTTTCCAGTTTGGCATTACTTGAGTTAGTAAACGCCAGAAGCGCTCGCTGTGATTGTGTTCAGCAATATGGCAAAGCTCATGTAATATAACGTAATCAATGCATTCTTTAGGGGCTTTAACAAGGTGTGGGTTGAGCATTAAGTTGCCTTTGGTTGAGCAGCTTCCCCACTGCTTTTTCATTGCCATTACACGAAAAGAAGGAATACCTGTTACCCAAGTCGCTTTCGGAAGCAATTCGGCTAGTCTCTCATGAAAAATGGCTTTAGCTTTGTGTTGATACCACTTGTCGATTAGCGGTTTAATTTTCACCAACCGACTTTCTTGACTATCAGGGGCAATATCTTTATTGACTTCATGCTTGATTGTTACGTTCAATTTGCCACGGCTTAGCTTTACGTTAGGTACTTGCTCAGCATCAACAATGACCTTGAGTACATAACGCTTTCCCAAATAAAATTGCGTTTCGCCACTCACATAACGCTTATGTAATACCGTATCTTTTTGCTTTGCAAAGTCATTAATACTTTGCCATATCCACCTTGCACGCTTGTGCATGGCATCAACAATAGCATCTTCGCTCGCATCATGAGGCACAGTCGCAACAACACGCTGATCAGGGTGAACCTTAATAATGACCTTACGTGCTACTTTTTTAGCGGTATTACTAGGCTTTGGTTTACGAATAATGTCATAGCGAATGGTGTCGTTACCATAAATAAAAACACCGTGTTCGTTGGTTGTTGCGCGGCTTTTTTCAGAATGAATGGCAGCGGCAACAGAGTGCTTACTCACTAAACGTCACCTCGTGATATACCTAAACGGGTCTTCTTCAACACTTCTTCAATCAGCTTTTGTGCGTTATCAAGGCCAAGCTCAGCAAACAGTATAGGTAATAACTTCATGTGAATAGCGTTTTCAATCTCCGCAGGGTTAATGGAATACTCAGCAACCGCATCATTTACGACGGCATCAATATCAAAAGCAAGCGCTACCAGCTTATCGTTATCCAGTGCCTTTTCAGTTAAAAGCTCACTATCGAATAAATGTTTGAACAGGCCAAAATAGGCTTGGGCATGTTTGTTTAACTTGCCTGCGTCATCCATAAAGTCATTGGGAACATCAGCCATTTTGCGATCTTTCACTTCTTGCTCAAAATCAGCAAAAAGAATGTACTGCTTTACTGGTGCATCAAACATGGCTTTGGCATCTTCAATGGCCTTTTTAAGCATCTTAGAAAAATATTCCTGCGCATAAGGATCATCTGCTAAGTCTTGCTCAATCATCTTGGTAATACGGCCAGTGATTTTATCTGTTTGGTTACGAGCCTCGTCATCATTCATATGCTGTGGCTTAACGTCTTTGCCCAAGTTACCAACTAAATATGCACCATCAGGTTCTTTTACTTCAATACCCGCTATGTGTTTATCAAGCAAGCTTCGAATATCTTCAGCGTATTCATCGTAATTAATAGTTTCATCAGCATCTTCACGTACTTGTTTACGTAAA
>NZ_PNCV01000087.1:0-11325 GCF_005886925.1 Pseudoalteromonas sp. S3260 | reverse complement strand
ATGTGGTGTGGTTATTCCCCATAAATAGGCGATAACGCAGCATCAATGCCAAACAGGCGCTGCCCTTCGGGTTCTGCCTAGGGGCGATTTACTCTTTGTTGCCTACATGGATGTAGGTAAGGGGCGTGAGCAGGACGCGGAAGCTTTGCTCGGTTTTGACTTAGCCCACTAGGTTACAAACCTCGCGCCGCGATTAAACCGCCCCTAGTTTGAACAAATTTTAATCCGCAAAGGTCAACAGACCCTAATAGGAGTGACTATGACAGAGCATAAAAAACCACTGGTATTAATGATTTTAGATGGCTGGGGATACAGAGAAGATGAGCAAAGCAATGCTATTTTAGCTGCTAACACCCCTGTATTAGATGAGCTTTGGGCCACACGTCCTCATACATTAATTTCAGCATCGGGTTTAGATGTGGGTCTTCCTGGTGGTCAAATGGGTAATTCTGAGGTGGGCCATGTTAATTTAGGTGCTGGTCGTATTGTGTATCAAGATTTTACTCGCATCACAAAAGCCATTGATGATGGCGAATTTGATACAACCCCTGCACTGGTTGAAAACATTGATAAAGCCGTTCATGCCAACAAAGCTGTACACATTATGGGACTGTTAAGTCCAGGTGGCGTGCATAGCCACGAAGATCATATTGTTGCCAGTATACAACTGGCTGCAAAACGCGGCGCTAAAGAGGTGTACTTTCATGCCTTTTTAGATGGACGCGATACACCACCGCGTAGTGCTAAAGCGTCTATTGAGCGTATTGAAGCCTTATTTAGCGAACTTAAATGTGGCCGTTTAGCCTCACTAATTGGCCGTTACTATGCCATGGACAGAGACAACCGCTGGAATCGTGTTGAAAAAGCCTATAATTTAATCACCTTAGGTGAAGGCGATTTTGATTATGAAGAAGGCGTAAGTGCACTAAATGCCGCTTATGAGCGCGATGAAAATGACGAATTTGTAGCAGCCAGCACGATCACTCCTAAAGGCAGCGAATCTGTAAAAGTAAATGATGGCGACACCATTATATTTGCAAACTTTAGAGCAGACCGCGCACGCGAAATCACTCGCGCCTTTGTAGAACCAGGCTTTGACGGCTTTAATAAGAAAAAATCGCCTGAGCTTAGTGGCTTTGTGATGATGACTGAATACGCAGCCGATATAGATGCGCCTGTTGCTTTTGGCCCCACGCCGCTTAATAACGTACTTGGCGAATGGTTTGAAAAACAAGGTAAAACTCAACTGCGTATTTCTGAAACTGAAAAATATGCTCATGTTACCTTTTTCTTCAGTGGTGGACGAGAAGATGAGTTTGACGGCGAAACCCGTGAACTTATTCCATCACCTCAGGTTGCAACTTATGATTTGCAGCCAGAAATGAACTCTAAAATGCTTACCGATAAGCTAGTAGAAGCAATAAAAAGTGGAAAATACGATGCCATTATTTGTAACTACCCTAATGGCGACATGGTCGGTCATTCAGGTGTATTTGAGGCTGCAGTTAAAGCCTGTGAGGCAGTAGATAACTGTATTGGCCGTGTAGTGGATGCATTGAAAGAATATGGCGGCGAAGCACTTATTACCGCCGATCATGGCAATGCAGAGCAAATGGCAAACCTTAAAACAGGCCAAGCGCACACAGCACATACTAGCGAGCCCGTGCCGTTTATTTATGTAGGTCGCGATGCACAAGCTTATTCAGGCAAAGCCTTGAGCGATGTTGCCCCAACCATGCTGCATTTAATGGGGTTAGAGCAACCTGCAGAAATGACAGGGTCGCCAGTTATGGTGTTGAAATAACCTATGAAAAAAAGCGCATACCGCGTCATTGCGTGTATCTGTGTACTGCATTCATTAGTCACTGGCGTTGCCGTGGCTAATGAAGATCGTACTAAAAAAGACCTATCCCAAGTTCAAGTGGCTTTAGAGCAAAGCCAAGCTGAATATCAACAACAGCAAAAAGAAATAGCTAAACAGCAGCAAAAGCTAAAAGCACATGAACTCGCTATAGCGAAAAACGCTAAAGCACTCAATATGGCTGAGCAATCTGTTAAAAAAACACAACAACAGCAAGCAGAGCAACAACAACGCGCGGTAAAGCTTGAAAAACAACAAGCCCAATTTCAGCGTGTTTTAGCAGCACAGTTAAAAAGTGCTTATATGGCAGGTAGTGATGACTATTCAAAAATGCTGCTTAACCAAGAAGATACCGCTAAATTTGAACGTACGCTTAGCTATTACAACTACTTAAATAAAGCCCGCATAAAGCAGCTTGATGAACTTAAAGCGCTGCAAATAGAAATTGCGAAAAACCAAGCTGAGCTTGAAAAAACAAAAGAAAAGTTAGTTGCTTTATTTGATGAACAAAAAAGGCGACAAGCAGCGCTTCTTGACGCTAAAAATGAGCGCCAAGCCAGCCTAAAAAATCTAAAAAAGCAGTTAAATAAAACAAAAAATTCAATTAGTTACTTAGAAGAGAACGAACAAACGCTGATCGCAACTATTAAAGAACTTGAAGAAGAAAAAACCACAAAAATTGAGCTATTGGGCCTAAATAAAAATAAAGGAAGATTAAGCTGGCCGAGTAAAGGCAAACTAACGCACAAGTTTGGCCAACGTAAGCACGGCGGAATTAACTGGAAAGGCGTGTTAATTTCTGCTGCAGAGGGCACTTCAGTAAATAGCATTCATAACGGTCAGGTAGTATTTGCAGATTGGTTAAAAGGTTACGGCTGGGTGATTGTTGTGGACCACGGAGAAGGCTTTATGAGCTTATACGGGCATGCACAAACCTTACTCAAAGATGTAGGTGATATGGTCAGAGAGGGTGAAAGCGTTGCTTTAGTTGGGCAAAGCGGTGGACAAGCCGATTCTGGTCTATACTTTGAAATACGCCACAAAGGGCGTGCTGTTAATCCCATAAAATGGTGCAGACGTATTTAATCTTAAAATAACTGCATCCTAGTAGAGGCAGTTATGATAAACACACACATTTGCCAAAAAAAAGTATCGCAAGCAAAACCAATGTTTTGGTTTTGTTTGCAGTTATTTTTTTTATTGGCACTTTTTGGCTTTATAAATAATGCTCATGCCAGTTCGGTCAAAGATTTAGAAAGCCAAAAAATAAATGAAATACTGTTTAATATCCATACCTACTACGTTGATGATTTGGCACTGCATAACAGTGAATACATTGAATACAACACCTCTCAATTTGAACGCTTATACTCTAAACTCGATCCCTACTCTAAATATTTAGATAAAAATGAGCTAAATGCGTTATTTGATAATACCAATGGTCGCTATACTGGCTTAGGCATTGAGGTCAAAAATATTGAGCAGCGCACCACGATTGTTAAAGTAATTAATAATTCGCCTGCTAAACAAGTCGGCCTGCGAGCTGGCGATATTATTACAGCAGTTAATAATCAGCAGATTAAAAATAGTCCTATTGATATAGTCGCGCAGCAAATTAAAGACAGCCCCAACAATAAAGTACAACTAAGTATTATCCGAAATAACAATCGAACACCGCTCATATTTAACCTCAGCAGAAAACAAATAAAACTGGCCAGTGTAACTAAGCAACTACTTGATGCGGGTAGCGGTTATATTGCTATAAATACCTTTTCAAACCACACCTTGCATGAAGTTGCCTTACAAATAGCCGCTATGCAAAACCATTACGGCCACGCATTAAAAGGCTTAATTATTGATTTACGAGACAACCCTGGCGGGACTTTAAAAAGCGCGGTTGCTGTGGCAGATCTCTTTTTACAAGATGGTCTAATAGTAACGACCAAAGGGCGCTTTTATGATTCTAATCAGTCGTTTTACGCTAAACGCGGCGATATTTTAAAAGGTGCTCCGATTGTTGTACTGATTAACGAAAACTCAGCCTCTGCAGCAGAAATACTGGCTGCAGCACTAAAAGAAAATATGCGTGCAAAAATAGTGGGGAGTCAGTCATTTGGCAAAGGAACAGTACAATCACTCATTCCATTAGGCGATGGTGATACCGCCTTAAAACTAACCACCGCACGCTACTTTACGCCATCAGGTGGATCGATTGAAGGTATTGGCGTAACTCCAAATGTGGCGATTAATCAAACAACACTTCCACAAACAAATAAAGCCGTTATAATAAAAAATGAACAATTAGAACAAAACACCGTTTTTAGCACTGAAGATTTAGCCGATATCCAGTTAACCAAGGCAAAACAGCTACTCAACATGCACTAAATTCGGTAAATTATTTTAAACACGACAAAGATAATAAAAATTATAAAACGTGAAAATTATAAATTTAATGGTGTTAGCTGGGCTTTTTTTAGCCTTATTTGCAACAACGAGTGCTGTTAAAGCCAAGCAAATAGCCATAGTGATCGATGATATAGGTTATCATCAACGTGATTTAGAATTCCTGAGTTTACCTGGGCAGTTGTCCTATTCAATATTGCCCCACACCCCCTATTCTCAAATATTTGCAACCCTTGCTAGTCAGTCAAATAAAGAGCTCCTGTTGCATGTTCCTATGCAGGCTTTAAATGGTAAAAAACTCGGGCCAGGTGCGCTCACTTTAAATATGGATAAAGCAAAACTTCAACAAACGCTCGGGAATGCGCTGGCGAGTTTACCGCAAGTTAAAGGAGTTAATAACCATATGGGCTCTGCGCTGACTCAACAAAGCCAAGCAATGAAATGGACCATGGAAGTACTCAAAAAACGCCAGCTATATTTTCTTGATAGCCGTACAACTGAATTAAGCCAAGCTCAGAATGCAGCCAACTTTTTGGGAGTGGAAAACATTAGCCGACATGTATTTTTAGACAATATAACGACCACAGAGCAACTACAATTAAGATTAGAAGAGCTAAAATCAAAAGCAACTAAGTATCAGTTTGCCATTGCTATAGCGCACCCCTATCCCGAAACCATCGATTTTTTACGCCACGCTTTGCCGCAATTAAGTGAACAAGGATTTGAACTGGTGCCAGTATCGCAACTGGTAGAGCGTAAGTATGTACAAATAGCTCAGCAACAAGCTATTTCATTAAACTGATGGGGTAAGTAAACACCCCACCCCGTCAGTTAATTTAACTCACTTAAGCGCATTATATTTATAAAATAAATGTCGCTACTTTGGCATTTAAATCTGTAGCTCTGTCTTTTAATACTTCAGCTTGGCTTAAATGCGCAGTGGCTGAGGTAGTAATTTCATCGGTTACATCTTTAATGGCGACCGTATTTCGAGTAATTTCATTGGTCACTTGCGTTTGCTCTTCTGCTGCAACCGCTATTTGACCCGCCATATCAGAAATTTCATTCACTGCTAAGGTGATTTCCTCTAGTGCGTGAGCTGCTGCATTAACATCATCCACACTATTGTTAGCATACCCCTTACTGCTGTGCATCAAGCTCACTGCTTTTTTGGTCGTATTTTGTAAGGTTTCTATGGTGGTGTAAATTTCTGCTGTGGAGTTTTGCGTTCTTCTTGATAGAACACGCACCTCATCGGCAACCACTGCAAAGCCACGCCCTTGTTCACCAGCACGGGCAGCCTCTATTGCGGCATTGAGTGCTAATAGATTTGTTTGCTCAGCAATTTCTTGAATTGTGGTCAAAATACTCGATATAGCCTGAGCATGTAAGCTTAGTTCGCCAATGACGGTGGTTGTTTGGTCTATTTCACCCGCAAGTGAGTTAATCGTGTTTCTGGTTTTATCAACTAACAGTTTACCTTCACGACTACTTTGCGCTGACTGCTGTGATGCCGTCGCGGTATTTTCGGCATTAGCAGCAATCTCATGGGTTGCACTTGCCATCTCTGTAACCGCAGTGGCAACCATCGCTACTTCTTGTTGCTGACGCTGCAACTCACTGACACTGTTTTGATTGGTGATTAAGCTTTTCTCTGCATCAAAATCTAAATCAGTAGATAACTGGCGAATATGGCTTATAAGCTCATGCTGGCTGCTTACAAAGCGATTAAAACTATCAGCTAGTACCCCAACTTCATCTTGTGTATCAACACTAATACGCTGGGTCAAATCACCGTTACCATCAGCAATTGTTGATAACGCTTGTGATACTCGACTTAACGGCGCAAGCAACACACTTAATAACCATGAAATAGCCAACACGCTCAATAAAAGTACCACACTGACTAATACGAGTTGAGTTACTAATAAACTAATTAACGGTGCCTCTAAGGTTTCTTTATCCAGTACAAATAGCAACTGCCAATCGGTATTATTTATATTTTCACCCCAGATTAGTTTTTCGCGCCCTTCATCTTTAAAATAAAGGGGAGTAAATTCACCGTTTTGACTATTAGATAAAATGAATTGGTGATTTATTTTCGAGTCAATATGCGTAATATCTGCCATTACTTTTTTAGTGTCTTTATAGGCAATCACAGTGCCATCTTGATGCATCATGATAGCATACCCATTTGCCGGTAAAGACATAGTATTAACATCATTAACTAAAGACTCAATCGATAAATCACCCGCTACCACGCCACTTTGTGTGGTTTTAGCAATAGAAACAACCAACTGATTAAACGCAGTATCTAAATAAGGTTTGGTAATTACGGTGCCATTTTTCAGCTGTGCTTGTTTATACCATGGACGAGTGCGCGGGTCGTAGCCGGTTCGATCAATACTTAGATCAGAGTCAGTCATTTTCCCGATACTATCTCCAAAGTAAGTTAATTGAAAACCACCCGACACTTGGGCTTGCTGTAATGCGCTGAGCGTATTGCCCTCAACCATACTCGCAACTGACTCTATGATCTGCTGACGACTAGCTAGCCAATCTTCAATACTCGCAGCTTGCTGCTTACCAGACTGACTTACATTATCAATACTGCTTTTTAACAGTAACGCTTTTTGAGAGGTGTAGCTATTCCACGATAGCAATACAATAATAACGGCTAGGGCAAGAACCACCGATAGCAAGATCTTTTTCTTTAGTGAATATGAGTTCATATTGAGTGTAAATACTCGCGTTAAATGAAATTGAAAGGCATTAAGCACAGTAATTAACAGTTTAATTTAGGCTACGGTTTGAACGACAAGTCGCTCAGGTGCGCGAATATTTTCATATACCCAAATTAAAAACAAACTAAAATCATGTATTTAAATTAAAACCAAACTTATTCATTAACTTTAACTAGGGTATATTTAATTAAAAGATATACAGATGTGACTAGAGGTAAGCAAAATAAGAAAAACGATACTTTTTGTTAACCTCTTTTTTTTAACTAAAAAAAAGCCCCGCATTTTCATGCAGGGCTTTATAACTTTTTAAGTACGATTAACTCATCGCGCTTTGTAATTTTTTCATTGCTGTTTTTTCCAGCTGGCGAACACGCTCTGCTGATACGCTGTATTTTTCAGCCAACTCTTGCAGTGTTGCTTTATCATCTGACAACCAGCGTGCGCTAACGATATCTTGAGAACGCTCATCGAGGGTTTTCAAAGCGCTAAATAATCGCGTATGCGACTGCTCTTGCCATTGTTGCTGCTCAATATCATCGGCTAAGTCAGCAGAACCATCCGTTAAGTATTGCACTGGTGAGTAAGTACTGGTTGGCGCATCGTCGTTATCGTCGCCCGTTAAGTCAAAGCCCATGTCTTGGCCGCTCATACGCGATTCCATTTCACGCACTTCTTTTTCACTCACACCTAGCTCGCTCGCTACTGTGCTAACTTCAGCTTGATTAAACCAGCCTAAACGTTTTTTGTTTTTACGAAGATTAAAAAACAGTTTACGTTGCGCTTTGGTTGTCGCAACTTTTACGATACGCCAGTTTTTAAGCACAAACTCATGAATTTCGGCTTTGATCCAATGAACCGCAAATGAAACCAAACGTACACCCACTGATGGGTCAAAACGTTTTACTGCCTTCATCAGTCCAATGTTACCCTCTTGAATTAAATCAGCTTGTGGTAACCCGTAACCCGAGTAGCTTTTAGCTATGTGCGCTACAAAGCGCAAATGCGACATAATGAGTTGCTTTGCAGCACTAAGATCGCCTTCTTCCTGAAGTTTTTTTGCAAGTTCCTGCTCTTGCTCAACTTTAAGCATAGGAATAGTACTAACAGCTTGAAGATAGCCATCCATACTTGCGCTTTGTTGCCCAACTGTAAGTGCCATTGCGTATAAATCTTTACTCATTTTTCACCTCGGTGATAAACATTTGAAACCATCTTAGCACTCTTTTAGTAAGAGTGCTAACTTGAATTTAAAACTTTTTTGAATCATAAATCAAGTGGTTTTTTTAGTGTTAAGTCAGTCTACACTAAGCGACTGAATAACCTATGAATTGATTTAGCCAAAGCAAAGATTAATCTTTTTGCTTTGGCTTTTTTATAATTTTAAACTTAAAACATGACAGTTTTAAGAATTATATTAGTGCCCTAAACCTTATCGGGTTCTATTTCTGAGATGTAACGGTTAACCGATAAGTAAGAACCAATAAAGCCTAAGCTAGTGGCCAACAATACCAACGCGCCAAATTCATTAAGGCTAAGCCCTATTAGCGTAAAGCTGGTTTGATATACCCCTGCAACACTGCTTACCGCAGCAGATAGCCACCACATCATTAATGCTACACAAATAAAGGCAAACAATCCGCCTATCACGCCATACCAAATGCCAGTCCATAAAAAGGGGGCATGAATAAAGGTATTAGTTGCCCCTACGAGCTTCATTACCTGTATTTCTTCTTTTTTATCCATAATAGATAAACGAATTGTGTTGCCTATAATAAGCGTCACTGAGGTAAGTAATAATAGCGCAATCGTAATTACACTTTCTTTTAACAAACTGAGTAATGCATTTAAACGTTCAAGCCAAGCAATATCAAGCTTACCAAAATCAACTTCGCGTTCACCTTCAAGTTTTTTAAGCAATAGCTTAGCCGCATTAGGTTGGCTATGTCGCTGGGTTGGTGTAACTAAAACTACATTCGGTAACGGGTTACTATCTAGGTATTCTA
The DNA here is from genome assembly GCF_005886925.1 of Pseudoalteromonas sp. S3260. Lineage (NCBI taxonomy): Bacteria > Pseudomonadati > Pseudomonadota > Gammaproteobacteria > Alteromonadales > Pseudoalteromonadaceae > Pseudoalteromonas > Pseudoalteromonas sp. S3260. The sequence goes on along the minus strand of NZ_PNCV01000087.1, from coordinate 2,314 downwards.
AAGCCTGACCAAACCCAGACATTTCTTTGAATTCATCCAAAGCCTCAGTGCGAGAAATAAAAGTCACACTTTGTATTTCAGGATATAGCGCTAAGCGTTTAACTAAAGTTTGCGTTTCTTGCTCACTCATATCCTCTTTTACAAACAAGGATATTTCGCTGGCTTGCTCAAAACCACTGCTCACTTGCTGCACATTTTTAACCACTAAGTATAACGTTGCGGGCAAGGTTAAACTCAAACCCAGAACAGCAATGGTCATCATAGAGGCTAATGGCGTGCGCCACATTTCCCCAAGACTGTACACACCTTGGCGAAAAATATTAATAATGAAAAAGTAACCGCCAGAGAATACGGATTTTTTTTGTTTATCATTACTATTTTGACGGCTTTTGAACAGTAAACTCATAATACACCCTCAGCCAGTGGATCTTGGCTCATCCGGCCATCATGAAGCGTTAAGCTACGATACTTCATTCGTGATACTAACCCCAAGTCATGGGTGGCAATTAAAACCGTGGTGCCATGCTTATTAAAATCTTCGAACAGGCGTAATATTTCCATCGATAACTCAGGATCAAGGTTACCGGTAGGTTCATCAGCTAATAGTATAGGAGGAGAATTAACAATGGCTCGTGCAATCCCTACACGTTGCTGCTCACCGCCAGAGAGCGTGGAGGGATGACAGCGTACTTTATCTAACAAGCCCACTTTATCGAGCGCGCCATGCACACGCTTGGCAATTTGCTTGTGGTGAGTCCCTTCAATAATTAAGGGCAAAGCAACGTTATCGAACACCGTGTATCGTTCTAATAGACGATGATTTTGAAAAATAATACCAATGTCGCGGCGTGCATACGGAATTTGTCGTGAATTTAACTTATTTAAATCCACGCCATTGATAAACACATTGCCCGCAGAAGGGCGTTCCATCAAGCTAATAAGCTTTAAAAGTGTACTTTTACCGGCACCACTGTGGCCCGTTAAAAAAGCCAGTTCGCCTGGTTTTATATGAAAACTTACTTTTTCAAGCGCGCGATGACCACCGGCATAGGTTTTACTTACTTGCTGAAAATTTATCATTTTTTTATTATGCCAACCTCATTAAACGTCCTAACGCAATTGGTATTCCTTGCAATTAAAAAGGGAGCAGGCTCCCTTTTGGTAAATTAAACGTCGTCCTCATCTTGGCTAAATAGCGCGTCAATAAAGTCATCGCTCTTGAAGGTACGTAAATCATCAATACTTTCACCTACGCCAATGTAACGAATAGGAATATTAAACTTATCAGCAACGGCAAAAATAACCCCGCCTTTAGCGGTGCCATCAAGCTTTGATAGTGTGATACCCGTTAGACCTACACATTGGTTAAATAAGTTTACTTGGCTAATAGCATTTTGGCCTGTGCCAGCATCAATTGTCAGCATCACTTCATGCGGTGCATCTGGGTCTACTTTTTTCATCACACGGGCTATTTTTTCAAGCTCTTGCATTAAGTTATCTTTATTTTGCAAGCGCCCTGCTGTATCGGCAATTAACACATCAACATTACGCGCTTTAGCGGCTTGAAAGGCATCAAATACCACTGAGGCGCTATCAGCACCAGTGTGCTGAGCTATAACAGGAATACTATTACGCTCACCCCAAACTTGAAGCTGCTCTACTGCTGCGGCTCTAAATGTATCACCGGCAGCAAGCATTACCGATTTACCTTGGTTTTGAAATTGTTTCGCCATTTTACCAATGGTGGTGGTTTTACCTACGCCGTTTACACCTACCATAAGGATAACGAAAGGTTTTTTGTCTGCTGGTATTTCTAAAGGCTGCTCTGCTGTTTTCAGCATAGTTGCCATTTCTTGCTTCATTAATTCATAAAGCGCATCACCATCTTTAAGCTGCTTGCGATCAGCGGCGTCGGTCAGGCTATCGATTAGCTTCATGGTGGTATCAACACCAAGATCGGCAGTGAGTAACTGAGTCTCTAATTCTTCAAATAATTCATCGTCAATTTTTTTACCGCTGAAAATTGAGGCAAAGCCAGAACCAATATTAACGCGTGTTTTCAGTAAGCCTTTTTTAAGTCGAGAGAAAAAACCTTCTTTTTTAGGTTTTTCCGCTTTTATAGCTTCTTCCTTTGCAAGCTCTGCGGTCAGTCGCTCTTGCTCTAGGCGTTCAGACTCCTCTTCAGCAGCCAGACGCTCTTGTTCTAAACGCTCGTTCTCAGCTTGCTCTGCTGCAATACGCTGTTGTTCTAAACGCTCATTCTCAGCTTGCTCTGCTGCAATGCGCTGTTGTTCTAAACGCTCATTCTCAGCTT
>NZ_PNCV01000086.1:0-42658 GCF_005886925.1 Pseudoalteromonas sp. S3260 | reverse complement strand
GGCGCTGCCCTTCGGGTTCTGTCTAGGAGCGATTTACTCTTTGTTGCCTACATGGATGTAGGTCTGTCTCTTATACACAAGTCTTTGAATATCGATAAATCTGTGATCTAATCGATCATCATCACTCATAGATTTATCGTATGCACATAAACACTTCTGAAGAATGGGCTCAATTAATTTTTGGTAATGCTAATTTAGGAGATCCGAGACGCACCCGACGATTAGCTCTACTAGCAAGCGATATGGCTGAGAATGCAGACAGCTCAATTGTTAAGGCTTCTGATACACCCGCAAAAATTGAAGCCGCTTATCGTTTCATTAGAAATGAGAAAATATCCCCTCAAGCGATTGCCGATTCGGGGTTCTCACAAACGAGTGAAGCGGTAAAGCAGTTGCCTTTGGTTCTCGCTATCCAAGATACGACAGGATTGACATTTAAACACAGTGTTTGCAAAGAATTAGGCGATGTGAACTGTGCAAATACATTAGGAAAACCATCAAAAACAAGAACGCTATATGCGCATTCAACTTTAGCAATTGATGCAGATACGGAGCACGTTATTGGTTTACTCGACCAATACTATTGGTTTAGGAAATCAAAGGTTAAAGGGACTAAAGATCAACAACAGCAACGCCCTTACGAAGAGAAAGAAAGCTATCGCTGGCAACAAACATTAATGGATATAAAAAAACGTACAGGTGAATTATCAAATATACTTAACATCTGCGACAGAGAAGCTGACATTTATGAGTACATGACTTACCAAAAAGATGAAGGGCATCGATTTTTAGTCAGAGCAAAAGAAAATAGAAAATTAATAGAGCCTCAATGCAATCTCAACCAGTTAATAGAAACAGCGCAGGGTCAGTGTTGTTACACTATTAATATAGCGCAACGTGCGGGAAGAAAAGCGCGTCAGGCCCGAATTACATTGAGCTATCAACCTATAACACTCGCCAAGCCTAAGCGAGTTCAAGGGCAAGAATCACCGACATTGAGTGTTAATGTCATTGTCTGTCAGGAAAAAGAAAGCACGCAAAAAAATCCATTATGTTGGATTTTATATACGACAGAGCCCGTAAACACAGCAAAAGATGCCCAGAAATTAGTAAGATACTATGAACTTCGCTGGCGTGTAGAGGAGTTTCATAAAACATGGAAAACAGATGGAACCGAAGTAGAAGATTTACGTTTGCAGCACAGTGATAATATTTTACGAATTGCGATCATTAAAGCGTTTATTGCTGTCAGGTTATTACAGCTGCAAAATATGGCGCAAAGGAGTGAATTAGACAAAGAAGTGAGATGTACAGCTTGTGTTAAAGAGATGACGTGGAAATTACTATGGGCAAAGGTTGAAAAGGATGTGTTGCCGGATAAAGTACCGTCTCTTCATTGGCTATACTATAGTTTAGCGAAATTGGGAGGGTGGTATGACAGTAAAAGAAATGGTCGAGTTGGCGTAAAAGCACTCTGGCAGGGGTGGTTGAAATTAGCAGAAATGGTCGAATCTGCCGAATTGTTAATATCAATTCAGCAGACAGAAAAGTTGTGATCAAGAGACAGGGATGTAGGTAAGGGGCGTGAGCAGGACGCGGAAGCTTTGCTCGGTTTTTACTTAGCCCACTAGGTTACAAATCTCGCGCCGCGATTAAACCGCTCCTAGTTTGAACAAATTGTAATCCGCAAAGGTCAACAGACCCTAGTAATTAATAACTAAAAATAAAACGCCAGCATTTGCTGGCGTTTTTATTTTTATCAAAGGCTTTCTAAGAAATCTTCGTCAAAATCTTCAGGCTCTTCTTTTATTGGCGGATTGCCATCGTAGAGTTCATATAACTGACGCTGAAAGTAAATGTCTTTAACAAACAGGTATGGGTCTAATGAATCATTTAATAAACCCTCTTGAGCCATTAAAGACGCCCTTGCCTCAACCGCCTTTAACGCAAACACTAAAATTGTTTGTGGTGTAGTCAGTGCAATTTTAGGTAAAACCACATTATCAACAACATCACCGGTTAAGTTACGTGCAGTTGATGGCCCCATTGCCGGGATCATTAAATAGGCACCATCGCCTACTCCCCACACACCTAAGGTTTGGCCAAAATCTTCATCAGTTACTTCAAGCCCTAACGAACTTGCAACGTCAAATAAGCCAAACACTCCCACCGTAGAATTCACTAAAAAGCGCGCAAAATTAATTCCGGCACTGCTTGGCTTTCCTTGCAGACCCGCATTAATAATATCAACCGGTGCTGTAATATTATCGGTAAAATGCACAATACTTCGACGCACAGGCTGTGGGGTTACTGTTATATAACCCACTGCCGCAGGCCTTAAAATATAAGCATCAAGTACGTCCATATTAAAGTCATAAATAGGTCTGTTTACACTTTGTATGGGATCGCGCTCATCATATTTACTCTCAGGCACTTGAGCACAACCCGATAACGTGAGTAAACATAATAAAAGTAAGCCTTGTTTTAACATCTCAAATCCTTAAGGTATTAATGTATCAATGTTCAGTTGCACTTGGCGCACCTCTTTAGAAGCAAGCACTTGAGAATGCCCTTCAAGCTCCCCAGTGCTTGGCATAACTGAATCATCATTAGAGATACGCGCAGAAATGATAATTTCACTCGCACTCGATAAGTTTAGCCCTGCCATCATGGCATTAGCATCGCTCAGCTCAACCGTAATTGGAAAGCTATAGTCTGTTAGTTTGACCACGGCTAAAGGCATCGGTGATCCCTTAGCCGCTTTAGCAAACACAAACAAAATACCGTTATTGGGCTGTTTGTCTGCAAGTTGGCTATCGATATCAACGGTAACTTGAATACTTTGAGCCGCTAACTGATCGCCACTGGTTGCCACGTTTTGCTGAGCAATTTGTAGATCGATTTCGCTAATACGTTGGTTGATCATAGCATAGCGCGTATCAGACTCATCCATACTTGCAAGTAACACCTCAAACGCTGCCTTTGCCTGTAGCCAGTCTTTTCTCTCAAAGGCGATCAGTGCAAGTAACGAAATCGCATCAAGGTTATTTGGTTGAGCTTGCAGTACTTTAGAAAGCATACCCGCTGCACGAGTCATGTTCTCTTCACTGCCCTCAAGTAATAGCACCTGAGAGTAGCTAACAAGCGCCTGCATATTATCAGGGTTTATTTTTAATGTTTTATCAAATGACTGTTTCGCCATATCAAATTCATTTAGCATTAAAGCAACACGCCCTAACAACATCCAAGCGACTTCATCATCACCGCTTTGGCTTAACTTAGTACGCAGTGCTAGGGCAAACGCTTGTAACTCATTTTTAGTTAATGGCTCGCCCTTTTGCATTACGGCGCGCTGACCATAATCGGCCAAGTTATCCATTGCATCATGCCAAGCTGCAATTTGTTGCTGGCTGCCTGTCATTGCATAAAAAATACCTGCTAATGCAATTAAAAACGACGCCCCTGTTAAAGCAAATATACGATTGTCACCACGGCTATTTAGTGACTTCTCCGGCGATAATTCATTAAGTAAACGGCGTTTTAATTCAATAATAGCTTCGCTGTGATTTTGCGAGTCTATACGTTGATTATCTAAATCTGCCTGTAATTCAACTAAACGCTGTTCATAAATGCTGATAAGCTGTGCATTGGCGTTGTGGGTGATGGTTACTATGCGCTCTTTTTTTAAAAAAGGCACAATAATAAACAGCAATGCAATGAGTGTGAGTAAAGCAAAAGACGCCCACATTAAAATCATTTAACTTTGCTCCTGATGTTTATTTTGTTTAATCAGCTTATTGAGCATCACTTCATCAGCGTCACTCCAAGTTTGTTTTACCGACGCTTTACGTTGGCGAATCACAATAAAGCCAAACCCAATTATTACGATGAGTACCGGAAGTACCCACAGTATTAACGTGGCAGGTGTTACCGGTGGATCGTAATGAACAAAATAGCCATATCGATCAATCATGTAATCAATAACTTCATCTTTGGTTTTGCCATCTTTTACCAACGCCAGCACTCGCTCGCGCAAGTCTTTTGCGACAACAGCATCAGAGTCAGCAATATTCTGATTTTGACACTTCGGGCAACGTAATTCTTTTGTTAGCTCTTCAAAGCGAACAGCTTGCTCGTTGCTATCAAATTGATAACGGTCTTGCTGAGCAAACGCAGCTACACTAACAAACAAGCTAAGGGTTAATAAAAACAATCTCATGGCTGCAGCTCCTGCATAATAGGCGCAAACTTAGCACGCCAAACTCGAGGGTTTATATCACCAGTGTGATGTAACAAAATGGTGCCATTTTTATCTACTAAAAATGTCTCTGGTGCACCGGACACCCCTAAATCTAAAGACAATGAACGTTCTAAATCTAAAATATTAAATTGATAAGGGTCGCCCGCACGTGAAAGCATATTACTCACATCATCACGCAGCGCTTGCATATCAAATGGGCCATCAAAATCGGCGTCGTAACTTTGTACATAATACAAGCCGATAATTTTAACCCCTTGCTCGCGTAGCTTAGTTAAATAGCCAAGCTCAGCTAAACACGTCGGACACCATGTGCCCCAAACGTTTAGCAAATACACGTCACCCTTTAGCTGCTCATCAGTCCAACGTTTATCGTCTTGCATTAAATCAGGTAAATTAAACGCAGGCACCGTTTGACCAATTCGCCCTGTTTGTATTTCCCGCGGGTTGGCAAACAACCCTTGGTATAAAAACACACAGATAAAGATAAAAATTAATAAAGGGGCAATTGCGATAAGTTTACGGTTCATACTGCCCCCTCTATTTCATCTTTTCGCGGTGAGGCGCGATAGCGCTTATCGAATAAAATCACAAAACCAGCGAGTGAGATCAGAATACCGCCAATCCACATCCAACGTACAAACGGCTTATGGTAAATACGTAATGACCATGCCCCTTCACTTAGTTGCTCACCAAGCGCAAGATATAAATCACGAGTGAATCCGGCATCAATAGCGGCTTCGGTCATAAATTGCATACCAATATCGTAACGACGCTTTTCTGCATATAAACGCGTTACAGTGTCATTCCCTTTTAATACCGTCACGACACCTGCATGACCACTGTAGTTTGCACCACGAATAGTCTTCACACCTTCAAAGCGGTATTGATACTGATTTAGCTGTACGCTATCACCAGGCTTCATTGATACATCACGCTCAACTGAATACGCCGAGGTGAGTGTAATGCCCGCTATAACAAAGGCTAAACCAACATGCCCCAGCACCATTGCCCAATAGCTTAAACCTAAGCGCTTTATACCGAGTTTAAGCGAGCCATGAACCGCTGCTTTGGTATATAAATCAATAAAAGTGGCAACAAATATCCATACACCTAGCGTGGTTGCTAAAAGTGTTAATGGAGTCACTACCTCATAGCTACTAAATAACCACGCACAGGTAATGATAATACTGACTAATGCGCCTACAAATATTTTATTTTGTAAAAAGGCCCACTTATTTTGCTTCCAACGCAGGAAAGGCCCAATGCCCATTAAAATAGCAAATGGCACCAGTAAAATAGCAAACATTTTATTAAAGAAAGGTTCGCCAATTGAAATACTGCCTAGCCCCATTTCCTTGTGCACCATAGGTAATAATGTACCTAACAGTACAATTAACGTAGCAACCACTAAGAAAATATTGTTTAACCAAAGTGCCACTTCACGCGATACAAATTTATAACGCCCTTCACTTTTAACTTGTGAGACACGCAAGCCATATAACGCTAAACCGCCGCCAACAACTACGGCCAAAAAGCCAAGAATAAATAAGCCACGATCAGGGTCTGTTGCAAAGGCATGCACCGAAACAATAATTCCTGAGCGAACGATAAAGGTGCCTAGTAAACTTAATGAAAATGCCGCAATAGCCAGTAACACTGTCCATGATTTAAATACGCCACGTTTTTCAGTCACACTTAAAGAGTGCAGTAACGCGGTTGCGACTAACCATGGCATGAGTGATGCATTTTCAACAGGATCCCAGAACCACCAGCCGCCCCAGCCTAGCTCTGAATAGGCCCACCAACTACCTATGGTGATACCTAAGGTTAAAAAGCCCCATGCCGTCATTGTCCATGGGCGTGACCATTTTGCCCAGGTGTTATCAAGCTTGCCGGTTAACAACGCGGCAATAGCAAAGGCAAAAGCAACAGAAAGACCGACATACCCCATATAAAGTAATGGAGGGTGAATGATCATCCCTGGGTCTTGTAATAATGGATTTAAATCGCGTCCCTCAACAGGGAAATAGGGCAGTAAACGTTCAAACGGACTTGAAAGTAGCAAGGTGTACATCATAAATCCGACACCTAAAAAGCCAAGCACACCTAATACGCGAGCACGAAGTACCCAAGGCAGTGACTTTGAACGCACAGCAACAACGGCGGTCCAACCGGCCTGCATTAATAACCACAGTAAAATAGCGCCTTCATGGCCACCCCATGTTGAGGTTATTTTATAATACCAAGGCAAGGTGCTACTTGAGTGATACGCTACATAAGATACGGTAAAATCATCAGTTAAGCTGGCATAAATAAGCGCAGCAAAAGACAAAGCAACAAATGCAAACTGACCAATAGCAAGTGATGGCGCAGCGCGCATCAAACGAAGGTTTCCTGTGTGTGCACCCCAAAGTGGGAAAATACACAACAGAATACTCAGTACCATGGCCAATGTTAGGGAAAAATAACCAAGTTCTGGGATCATATTAGCTCCCACTATCTAAATTGTATTTTGGTTTCTCGTGCTTAATTCCTTTTACTGCCTCGGCAACCTCGGCTGGCATATATTCTTCATCATGTTTAGCCAGTACTTCAAACGCTTCAATGACGTTAGGTTCAACTAGCACACCTTGTGCAACAATTCCTTGCCCTTCACGAAATAGATCAGGCAAAATTCCTTGATAACGCACCGTGACCAATGGGCCAGTATCAATCAACTTAAAGCTTACCTGTAAGCTTTGCTCATTTCTTTGCACTGTACCAGGGACAACCATACCGCCAATGCGGAGCTTTTGTCCTATATGAGGCTTTTCTTTATTCGGGCCTTTACCATCAATTAATTCACTGGGGGTGTAAAACAAATTAATGTTTTCTTGTAAGGCGTACAACACTAAACCAATTGATCCACCAATACCAAAGAGTACGGCAATAATAACCAAAAGGCGTTTTTTACGTCTAGGGTTCACGAGGTTTGCTCCTGCTTAGAATTTTTAATTCGAGTTTCACGCGCAATTTGCTGCTCTACCGACGCTAAAATTTGTTTTTTGTCGCGTAACGAGCTAAATAAAATGCCTAATAAAATTAATGCGCATGTACCAAAAGAAAGCCATACATAAAAGCCATAGCCTCCCATTGCAATAAAATCTGAAAACGAGTCAAACTGCATAATTACCCCTTAGTTAACAACTGTCGCACCCATGGGCGGTGCTTTTCACGGTGTAAAATTTCATTTTTAAGACGAATTAAAGTCACAGTACCAACAAACGCGGCAAAGGCTAAAATATTAATCATTAACGGCCAAAACATACTTGGATCTACCGCGTCACGGTTAAACTTAGTGATGCTTGCCCCTTGATGCAGGGTATTCCACCATTCCACCGAAAAGTGAATGATAGGCAAGTTAATAACCCCAACAATAGCTAAAATAGACGCGGCGCGACCGGCTGATTTTTTATCTTCAAAGGCATGGTACAAAGACAACACCCCTAGATATAAAAATAACAAAATGAGTTCAGAGGTCAGTCGTGCATCCCATACCCACCAAGCACCCCACATAGGTTTACCCCACGCAGCACCGGTGATTAAGGCTATTGCGGTCATGCAGGCACCTACGGGTGCTATTGCAATCACCGCAAGCTCTGCATTGCGTAATTGCCATACAAGCGCAACAATGGCTGCAATCGCCATTGATGAATAGGCGCCCATAGATAAAATAGCGGAGGGCACGTGAATAAAAATAATACGGTAACTGTCTTTTTGTTGGTAATCGGCAGGAGCAAAACCTAATCCCCATATCCAACCAACAACCATACTAATAACCGTTACTACTGCAAAATATGGCAGTAGAGTATTGCATAATTGATATGCTCGCTCTGCTTTCGCATACGGATGTAACCACTTCCACATATTAACTTACACTCACTTTTAATGCTGATGATATGGCAATTGGCGCACTGATAGTCGCAACGACTAACATCGCACCAAGGATTGCAAGCTGACCACTGTAATCCAGCGACATAGTGCTGGTATCAATAGCGGAAGTTGCAAAAATTAAAACCGGAATATATAAAGGCAAAACGAGCAGACTCATTAAAATGCCGCCTTTTTGTAATCCCACAGTCAAGCCCGCCCCTATTGCGCCTATGAAGCTCAATAAAGGCGTACCCAATAATAGCGTTAATAACGTAGCCATTAGGGCCGTCGTATCTAAATTTAGTAGTAAAGCAAATAAAGGAGTCATTAGCACTAACGGGAGGCCGGTGATCACCCAGTGTGCGGCTACTTTGCCCAGTACCGTTAATGATAATGGGTATGACGAAGCAATGAGCTGCTCCAAAGAGCCGTCGTGGTAATCATCTCTAAACAGTTTATCAAGGCCAAGCATGGTCGATAATAAAGCCGCAACCCAAATAATGCCCGGTGCCATCCTTGATAACAAGCCTGGCTCAGGCCCTATGGCTAATGGAAACAACGAGATAACAATTAAAAAAAACAAGATAGGATTAACTATTTCAGCGCGCTGACGAAAAGCGAGCTTAACGTCTTTGCTAAATACCGCGACAAATAACTGCCAATATGAATGCTGTCGTATCATTAGTGGCGGTACTCCAAAGTCAACGTTTGTAAGTCACTAAAGTGGGTGGTTAAATCTTGGTGTGTTGTTAACAAAATAGCGCCCCCCTTTGATAAGTGCTCAGTAAAACGTTGCTGTAAAAAGGCAACCCCGCTTTTATCTAGCGCCGTGAAAGGTTCATCTAAAATCCATAACTTCGCTTCAGATAACCATAATCGAACGAGTGCCACCCGCCGCTGTTGACCCGCAGATAACATTCTTACAGGCACATCTTCCAGCCCCACTAAACCTAACTTACTTAATAAAGGGTATAAGTCAGGAGTATCAACATAACCATTAATAGCCAACCAATGTGCTACATTTTCAAGTGCACTAAGTTGTACGTTAACACCGGTTTTATGGCCTATAAATAATAAGTCTCTGGCATATTCGTCATAATATTTTTTGATAGATTGATTTAGGTATAAAATATCACCTTCATCCGGCAGCGAAAAACCAGCAATAATGCGCAGTAATGATGTTTTACCAGCCCCATTAGGGCCAGCTAACTGCATGATTTGACCGCTTTTAAGGCTAAAATTAAGTTCATCAAACAAACAACGCTCTTGCTTGATACAAGTAACGGACTTAATGTGTAACAAGATGACGATTCTCTCTGCCAAAAATTAGCCGTAAGTCTACCATAATGATAGGGTAATACGAATATTGCTTTAGAATCGATTTACTTAAAATAAAGAAAACTTGATATAAAATAATGAATACACCAACGCACATTACAGTGACTAACCCACAGGTTAGTAATCAAACAACCGATTCGGGTAAAACTGCGTTACCAATACTGCCGCCTGAAGTACTAGCAGCAAAAAACATTCAGTTTTCTAAAGATTCAGTGACGCTTGATGTGTTTATGAATAAGCATTGGCAAACGATTCGCCTTGGGACAACTGAGACATTCACAAACGTTGAAAAAATAGCAAGTGCTAACATACAGTTAAGTGCAGATGGTAAAAGCTTAACCATCATCCCTAACAATACAACGTTAACAATTAAACAACCGGCTCAGTTGCAACGATTTTTAAATTTTATAAACACCCAAAGTGATATTCAAAACAGTCCACTATCACTTCAGGTGGTATTACAACCCACACCAAAGTTGGTCATTGAAAAATTTAATGCCAGTATTGCTATTAATAAACACGTTGCACAATTACTCGCAGATGAGCCTTTAATAAAGGGGATGATTGAAACGGATAGCAAAGGTACACGACTTAATATTATTAACCGTTTTGCTGATATAGTACATTCACAGCCACTAAACCAAGCCAAACTAACACAGTTGCTTGCCAGTAATTTAACCTCTGCTCAACTTCATGCTATGCCTAAGTTTGCTGTATTAAGCCCAAACTCTTTTAAAGACTCATTAACTATTAACCTAAGTCATCGACAATTAAGTGAACTACCTACCATCCCGACTAAGGTAAACATTACCCACCAAGCAGATAAATTACTGATCAAAACCGCTTACCACACTATGACTGTGAGCCTTAAAAACTCATTTAGTAAACCGTTTAATGAGATGCTCTCTTTGCAACAGTCGCAAGGCCTAATTAATCCCTCGCCAAGTAAACAGCATCCGCTCAGCACGATAAACAGTCCCATACAATCATGGTTAAAAAGCAGTTTTGCTGATTTTAAAACACGTATTTTAGATGCGGTAAAGTACTTTGAAAGCAAGCCATTTACGACCTCGGTAAGCTCATCTCAAAAACCAGAATTTACAGGCAATGCTCAGCAAAAATGGCTCACCCCAATGCAAAAAATTGACATGACACAATTAAAAAACGTGTCAAATTTAGCGCCGCCCCTAATGCAATTTACCCAGCAAATAAAATCAAGCGTTTCTATGTGGCAACAACAACCGTTAGCAGCACACGCTTTATCTCCTTTAGTGACTCCTTTTTCATCCTCACCAACTAACGCGGCTACATTTGGCCAGAGCTTACAGCCTTTAGAAAAACTCTTATTAGCGACGGTTTTAAAACACAGTCCAAACACCTCAATAGAACAAAAAGATGCGACCAACCAAATAGTAAGCAGCCAACTTAATACCATTACAAGCAAACTGACTGATCAAGGAACCGATTTAAACCGTTTAGTTAATCAGGCTTTTAATCGCATGTTGTCAGATAGTAATTTGCACCCAGCAACCATACAGCGCGAAATACTCAGCACCATAAAGCCCACACAACTTCAAAGCGACATCTTACAAAGCTCGTTTAATAGAGGTGTTGAACAGCTTTCATTAAGCATTTTAGCCGCGCCTATCATTAACCAAAATCCAAGTGCGGTGAGTATTAATAATCAAACGGGTTTAGAAGCTTTACTGCAGGTTTTATTACCGACGTTTAAAGTGGGTAATAGCGCCAATAAATTGTTGGAACAATTACAGCAACCACAAGTACAAGCATTAGCAGGTGAATTAACCCAAATTAAAAATACATTAAGTCAAGTACAAACGCCTGCTATTAGCCAACAACCTGACACAAACGCCTTAGTGCAATTTTTATTGCCTATGAAACTGCCACCAGAGGCGGCACAAACAGAAATATCGTTAGGACAATATAAAAAACCAAACAATGACAAATTAGCGGATAAAAACGTGTGGTTTGTAAGATTAAATTTTGATTATGCTGAACTAGGTAAGCTGCAAATAACCGCAGAGTTGATGGACAAAGCATTAGATTGTCAGTTATTAGCGTCCACTCAAGCTGTGAGCGCGTTGGCTCATCCACACCTTGATAATTTACGCTCAAAACTAGCAAAACAGGGCTTACAAGTGGGTGAGCTTAAACTAAAACGAGCGGATGACAACCATCAAGCATTTTACCAATCGCATGCCATTATAAATATTAAGGTTTAGCCATGACGGATTCATTTAAAAACAATTCAGCAATTGGACTGCTCTACGAAACGGGTAATTCACCCACCGTAAGCGCTAAAGGGTTTGGAGAATTGGCGGATGAAATTATTGCCCTAGCTAAAGATAAAGGTATTTTAATCCATCAGGATGAAGCACTTGCAAATACACTTTCGAAATTAGAGCTTGGCGAAGAGATCTCTAAAGAGCTTTACTTTGTTATTGCTGAACTGATTGCTTTTTCATATGTGGTAAGAGGGAAATTCCCGCCCGGATGGCGGGACTTTCAAGGAAAGCTCAATATAAAAGCATGAGCCAATATGATAAAAACAAAAAAGGCGCTAAGCGCCTTTTTGTTTATGTAAAGAAAATAACAGCTCTGCTTCGGCGCGGGGTAATTCACACTCGCGAATAACCTCATCTAAATCAGCTCCTAGCTCAACCATTTTTACTGCACGAGAGTATATTTTAGCATCGGGGTCATCGTATTTTTGAGCTGCTTGTTGCTGTATCAGCTCTTGGTTTTGTTGTTCTACCTCAAGCAAACGCTTACCAATACTCAGTAAACCGGTTCGCAACTCTGACACTTCGCTACGTAAAATATTAATCTGCTCTGATGAATCTTTAAACTGTTGTAATTGCGCGCCAAGCTCACTCGCATAGCGCTTTTTAAACATCACAATTAAAAGCAGCGAGAGTAGCCCAAAAACTAAACCCGCAATAGCAATACCAAGTAATAACATAGTTTTATGTAGAGAAGCTTATATATCGCTTAACTCATCCCATTCGTCATCACTAAGTAGTTTATTTAAATCAACCAGAATAAGTAACTCATTGTCGCGGTTACATACACCTTGAATAAATTTAGCACTTTCCTCTGTACCTACATTTGGCGCACTGTCAATTTCAGAGCTACGTAGGTAAACAACCTCAGAAACGCTATCGGCTAAAATGCCAATCACTTGCTCTTCTGCTTCAATAATTAAAATACGTGAATTATCCGTCGCTTCAATATCAGGTAAACCAAAACGAGAGCGAGTATCAATAACGGTAACAACATTACCACGTAAGTTAATAATACCAATCACATACGAAGGCGCTCCTGGTACAGGAGCAATCTCGGTGTAACGCAGTATTTCTTGCACTTGCATTACATTTACGCCATAAGTTTCATCTTCTAGCTTGAACGTAACCCACTGCAAAATCTCATCATTATTATCTGCATTTTTCTTAGCTGACAGTAATTTATCTTCACTCATGCTCTTACCTCGTAATGGTCATTACTTGTGACGGCTATCTAAGCCTTTCTCTAATAGTGCGTTTAAATTATTAACATCTATTAAAGCACACATTTTTTCTTTAATTACTCCAGCAAGCCATGGGCGCTTACTGTTATTTGTACGCCATTTTACATCTTCTTTACTCAATGTAATGTTATTTATTAGTTTTTCTGCTAATAAACCCCATTGGCTATCACCTAAAGTGATGAGGTATTGATAATTTAAAGATGCCTCTAACTGCTCATCGTACTTTTCAGGCACAACCCAGCGAGCGGTATCAACAACATTGAGCTTTTCTTCTCGGTTGATCATAACCCCTTTAAACCACTTAGGCTTGCCAAATAAATGATTTACTTCTCCAAGCTCATGAATACCACCTAAGGCTTTTAGCGGCACCGCTAAAGTAAGCCCTGCCACTTCAAAAAACAGCGCTTGAAACTCACCATCAAAGTAGTCAGCTTCACCACCTACAGCCACCTCTTGCTCAGGCACGACGTGTTGCTTTTGGAGAGTGTCAATTTCTACATTCGATACTTGCTTATTAAGCTTTTCAACTTCAACAACAGGCTCAACTATTACTGGTTGTTCTTTTTGCTCTTCATACGTTACCTGCTCAAGCAGTTTAGCAACAGGCTCAAGGTCTTTTGTTGGTTCGTCATCAGATAATAACGCCCCTAAGTACTGAGTGACTACTTTTTCATTAGCAAATAATTGCTTACTCATTTATTAACCTTGTTTTATTAAATATTTAAGTAATGCTTTATAAGCATAGACTCCACGCGCATTTGGGCAAAAATCTACCGGTACTTTTTGCGCTAAACTTGCATCTCTAAATTTAGTATCAACTGGAATAACGCCTGGCCATACTTTTTCTTTATACGTTTCTTGTAGTGTTTTATAGGCCTCAAGCGATGCTTTGGTTCGTTTATCATACATAGTTGGAATTATAGTATATTCATAGCTTTTCGCTTGAGAGGTTTGCATTAATTCCATAGTACGCATCATTCTATCGAGCCCTTTAAGCGCCAAGAACTCAGTTTGCACCGGCACTAACACTCTTTCACAGGCGGCAAGCGCATTGACCATCAGCACACCTAAAACAGGTGGGCAATCTAAAATTGCGTAATCGTAATACTCGCTAATTTTAGCCAGTGTTTTTTTTAAAATCAGGCCCATTCCCGTTTTATTACCCATGCTACGGTCAAGTGTCGCGATCGCCATAGTTGCAGGTAAAATATCTAGGTTTTCAATTGTTGAGGGGCATAATGCTTGCAGTATTTCTTCACTTTTCATACTCGAGCCGCGAGTAAAAATATCGTAAACACTGACCTCTAAATCTTCTGAATCAATACCAAAGTAATAGGTTAGTGAAGCATGAGGATCTGTATCAATCAATAACACGCGCTTGCCTTGAAGCGCAAGGATCCCTGCAAGGCTAACCGCTGTAGTGGTTTTGCCTACTCCCCCTTTTTGATTGGCTACTGTCCAAACTTTCACATTACATCCTAATTACTGTTCGTTGCGCGTGGTAACACGGATGCCACCATGCTCTAAACGAATTATTTTTATTGTATCGTCTTGGGCAGGTAGCTCAATTTCTGGCTGACTTTGCTCTGATACTGAAATTGATGATTTCGTTTGTTCATCAGAGGGCTCTGGTGCTAAACCATATTTAGAAAGTGCAATCACGACTTTACGGTTTTCAGCACGCCCAGCTTCGGTATTATTATCGGCAAAGGGCGAGTATTGGCCATACCCCTCAATGGCCATGCGCGCGGATTCAATGCCCAAACGCTCTAGCTCAACCAATATTGAGGTTGCACGCGCCACTGATAACTCCCAATTAGAACGAAATATTTCATTTCGTATGGTTTCGTTATCTGTATACCCGCGTACTCTTATATAGTTATCGACTGATGCGATGATTGCTTCAATTTTTTTTACAATCTCTTTGGCCTTGTTATGTGCAACAGCACTACCACTGGCAAACAACAATCCGGAATTGAGCTCAATAACCAACCAGTCTTGGCTTAGTTCTAAGCTAGCCTCGCCACTGCTTATCTCATCAATCAGCGACGATTGTAATTTAGCCAATAAACTATCCAGCGGCTTACCTAAGTGGCGTTGACTAATATTGCTATTGTCACTTTGACCATCGAGTAACATTGGGCCTTGCTCTTGCTCTTGAATACTTTCGCCATAGAGTATTTCAGCCTCAGGGGTCACCCTTTCAAGCAATAAAGCATCACCATTTACCCCGTTACCCTGCTGAGAATATTGTTTTGCAGACTTATCAAAAACATGCTCAAGAGAATCAGATAAAACCTTGATGTTGTCTTCTTTGTTTATCGCAATTGCATACAATACAACAAAAAATGCAAACATTATGGTCATATA
The DNA here is from genome assembly GCF_005886925.1 of Pseudoalteromonas sp. S3260. Taxonomy (NCBI): domain Bacteria; kingdom Pseudomonadati; phylum Pseudomonadota; class Gammaproteobacteria; order Alteromonadales; family Pseudoalteromonadaceae; genus Pseudoalteromonas; species Pseudoalteromonas sp. S3260. The sequence continues at coordinate 27,230 of NZ_PNCV01000086.1, read as the reverse complement.
ATCCGCATAAGAAACTAACCAACGCTCAGTATGTTGGCTCTTTAATTGGTGATGACGTAAGCGACGGCGTAACATAGGCGCTAATGGGCCTGTAAAATTGGACGTTCAACGCGGTAGGCTTCAAGCTTTAGTTCAATATTAATAGGGCTCTCACCTTGGCTAATAGCAATTACACCTTCCGCTAACATTTCGTGATAAAGCATCTTTTGTTCAACCCGTTGCTTTAGCTTATTGGCCATAGGTAAAAATAATAAATTAGCCAAACCAACACCATATATAGTTGCAATGAACGCGGTGGCAATACCCGTTCCTAACTGCTCAGGATCGTTAATAAATGACATGGCTTGAATAAGCCCAAGTACCGCACCTAAAATACCAATAGTTGGGCTATACCCACCCATTGCTTCATATACCCGGCTAGCCTCAAGTAATCGTTCTCGCTCAAGTAATAAGTCAATCTCGAGGGTATCGCGTAGTTTTTGCTCTGAACAGCCATCAACTAATAAACTCAGTCCTTTGGCGGCATAGGGATCTGAATGCGCAAGTGCTTCGTTTTCTAATGCTAAATACCCTTCTTGACGGGCTTTATGCGACCAACGTTTTACTTGCTCAATAGCATCTTCAATATCATGGTCGTCGGTAACAAAAACCCAATGAGTAATACTAAGCATTTTTTTAAATGTATTGGCTGATGTTTGTAGCATCACCGCACCTAATGTACCACCTAATACAATAATTAGTGCAGGCCCATTAAACAGCGCAGATACCACACCTCCCTCTAAAGAATAACCGATTGCAATAGCACCTAATGCAACCAGTAATCCTAAAACAGAAAGCTTATCCACAGCCAACCTCTCTTTTTAAGCGTGCAGCCACATCATGAAGGCTAATGCTTTCGCTTGCTAAACCTGCACTGGCTATCGCCTGAGGCATACCATAGACAACACAGCTTTTTTCATCCTGAGCCCAAATTGTAGCGCCAGTTTGCTTAAGCATGCGAGCACCATCACGACCATCTGCACCCATGCCTGTCAAAATAATGGCAAGTACATCTCCTTGATACGCTTTGGCCGCACTGGCAAAGGTAATATCAACACTTGGTTTATAGTTTACTCGTTCATTTTTATCTTCAAACACACGAAGGGTTCTATTAGAGGCACGTCCTTCTACCATCATTTGCTGGCCACCTGGCGCTAAATAAGCGCACCCAGGTTGCAATCTATCACCTTGCTGCGCTTCTTTTACCTTAATCTTACACAAGCCATCTAAGCGAGTAGCAAAGGCCGGGGTAAATGCAGCAGGCATATGCTGTATAAGTAAAATAGGGTGTGGAAAATTAGCAGGTAATTGCGTCAAAATAGTTTGCAGTGCAACCGGCCCACCTGTGGATGTACCAATAGCAACTAACTGATACTGCTTACCACTGGCACGCGCTGAGGCACTGCTGCTAGTAGGTGCAGGACTCGCATTATTAAAGCTACGATCAGGTTGAACTATCGGCTTTTTAGCAAGGTTAGAAAAGCGCTCAGAGCTGTTTGACGCTGGTTTACTAATACTTGGAGATGGGGCCGTTCTCGTAATTCTTCCAATACGCTGGCGGCCCATTTCCTTAACCTTATTTTGCAATAACTTAATTGCATCATCGTTATTACGAGCAATATCTTCAAACTTTTTCGGTAAAAAGTCCATCGCGCCGGCATCAAGTGCATCTAAGGTGGCAGATGCGCCTGCGCGTGTTAACGAGGAGAACATTAAAATAGGAGTTGGGTTACTCGCCATGATCTCTTTCACAGCACTAATACCATCAAGCACCGGCATTTCAACATCCATGGTGATCACGTCAGGTCGTAATTGAGCTGTTTTATCGACAGCTTCTCGACCATTTACAGCGAAACCAATAACTTCAATGCCGCTGTCTTGTTCAAGAATTTCACTCACTCTGCGGCGAAAAAAGCTTGAATCATCAACTACTAAAACTTTAACAGCCATTTCGCTCTCTTATTCAATGAATGGGTAGGCATAAAATATATGCCTACTTTTAATTATCCAGCGTAATGCTTTAACATACTTGGCACATCTAATATCAGTGCAATGCCGCCATCAGAGGTGATTGTTGCACCTGCCATACCAGGCGTACCTTGAAGTAATGCGTCTAAAGGCTTAATTACCACTTCCTCTTGACCAATAAGCGAGTCAACAACGAAACCCACTTTTTGAGTTCCTATTTGTACAATAACCACATGACCTTGTGCTTTTCGCTGACCTCTATCGGCCCCTTTTATGAGCCAATGTTCAAGGTAGAATAACGGAATCGATTTTTTACGAACAATAATCGTTAGCTGGCCATCAACCACATTAGTTTTTGTTAAATCTAAGTGGAATATTTCACTTACACCCGCCAGCGGCAACGCAAAGGTTTGTTCGCCTACCACTACCATTAAGGTAGGCAGTATTGCCAGTGTCAGTGGTACTTTAATCTCTAAAGTAGTCCCTACGCCCATTTCTGATTTTATGTTAACCGAGCCATTGAGCTGAGTGATTTTTGTTTTAACCACATCCATACCAACACCACGGCCAGAAATATCTGAGATCTCTTCTTTAGTTGAAAAACCAGGTGCAAAAATAAGGTTATACGCTTCAGTATCAGAAAGACGACTCGCTTGGTCGTGATCAAGCACCCCTTTACTAATCGCAATCTTTTTAAGCTTTTCAGCATCCATACCGGCACCATCATCTTGGATGGTAAGCAGGATATGGTCGCCTTGCTGAGACGCTGATAAAGTAACAGTACCGGTTCTAGGTTTACCCGATGCTTCACGAACATCTGGCATTTCAATACCATGATCCACTGAGTTGCGCACTAAATGCACGAGTGGATCTGCCAATGCTTCCACTAAATTTTTATCTAAATCGGTGTCTTCACCAACAAGTAATAAATTAATATCTTTTTGCAGCGTTCGTGCTAAATCTCGTACTACACGGGGGAAACGGCCAAACACTTTTTTAATTGGCTGCATTCGTGTTTGCATTACCGCACCTTGGATATCAGCAGTCACTACATCTAAATTAGAAATAGCTTTACCCATAGCCTCGCTGTCAGAGTTTGTTGCCAAGCTTACCAAACGATTTCGCACAAGTACCAATTCACCAACCATGTTCATTATTTGGTCTAAACGTTTGGTATCAACACGTACTGTTGTCTCCGCCGGTGGAGGCGCTGCTTTTTTAGGCGGCGCTGCCTTAGCTGCTTGTGCCGCAGGAGCAGGCTTAGCTGGCTCTGGTTTAGGCTGTGGCTTAGCTGCAGCAACTGGTTCTGGCTTTTTAGCTGCCACTGGTTCTGGTTTACTTTCTGGAGCCGATGTTTCTAACGATTTAGGTGCACCTTTGCCATGAAGTTCATCTAGCAAAGCTTCAAATTCATCGTCACTTATTTCATCATCGCTCGCGCTTTGCTCGTTACTTGGTGAAGCCACAGGAGCCGATGGTGCTTGCTGTGGTGTGCTTGGGGCGTTTTGAGTGACTTCGCCAAAACTACCAACACCATGAAGCTCATCTAATAAGCTATCAAATTCATCGTCAGTTATATCGCCACTGACATCATTATCACTTGATGAGGACTGTTCTTCTTGTGGAGCTTGACCTTTACCATGTAACTCATCAAGTAAGCTTTCGAATTCATCTTCAGTTATTTCATCAATCTGAGAGTCTGAGCTACTGCTATCTGGGCCGCTAAATAATTCATCAAAAGCAAACGGATCTTCTTCCGCATCATTGCTTGGCTGCTCAGCTACAGGTTCAGGTTCTACCGAGGGAGTTTCAACAGGGGCTGTGTCTTCAACTACAGAATCGCCAGCAAGCTCTTCTGCCGTCGGTGGTTGTCCAAGTTTATGAAGGACTGCAAGTAACTCTGGATCAGCAGGTTCTGGTTGGTCACGATTTTTAATTGTGGCAAACATTTCATTAATGGTGTCGAGTGCTTGTAAAATTACATCCATTAATTCAGAGTTAACTGTTCTTACACCTTGGCGCAATAAATCAAACACGTTTTCAGCACCATGACATGCATCAACAAGCTCTGTCATTGCCAAAAAGCCGGCGCCACCTTTTACAGTGTGGAAACCACGAAATATTGCGTTTAGTAGTTCAGTATCACCTGGGTTGTTTTCCAGTTCTACTAACTGTTCAGATAAAAGCTCAAGGATTTCTCCGGCCTCTACTAAAAAGTCTTGTAAAATATCTTCATCGACTTCAAAGCTCATGCAGCACTCTCCTATTAGAAGCCCAAACTTGATAATAGATCATCAACTTCATCTTGATCAGATACAACATCATTACGCGATTCTTTATCAATAATAGGCCCTTCTGGGCCTGCTAGTGTTTGTGCAACAATGGAATCTTCTGTTTCTTCTGGTTGTTCGGTCAGTTGTGCTGGCTCAACTTCACCTTGTGCTGCAAATGCAGTTAACAAGTGGATTAAGCTTTCTTCAACTTCACGCACAAGTTCAATAACACGACGAATAACCTGACCAGTTAAATCTTGATAGTCTTGAGCCATCAATACATTGGTCATCAACATTTGCAACTCATCAGTTTTATGATGAGAGCTGTTCATAAACTTATCAATACTATGACAAAGTGATTTAAACTCACCAAGCTCTATTTCGCGGTTCATTAAGCGATCCCACGTTGGCTTGATATCAGCTATTTCGTCAGCGATTTCTTGTGCTAATGGTAAGCTTGCTTCAACCGCATCCATTGTCTTATTGGCTGCGTTTTCTGTCATTTCCATGACATAGTTAAGGCGTTTTTTTGCGTCAGGGATGGCATCAGTGGTAATGTCTGTTAAACGCGTGTCTAACTCGAAACTCTTTAAAGCTTCGTGCAGTTGACGCGTCAACTTACCCACCTCAGCAAATAGCTGTGATTGCTCTTGTGAAGCTGTTTCTAAAATTAACTGATTCGCTTTATCTTGCTCACCATTTTCTAAAAAAACCACTAACTGGCGAGCTTGTTCTAAAGTAATCTGAGGCGCAGCAGGTGCTGACATAAGCCTCTCCCTCTCATTAACCTAAGCGTTCGAACACTTTTTCTAATTTAGTTTTCAATGTACCTGCAGTAAATGGTTTAACAATATAGCCATTAACACCTGCTTGGGCCGCAGCAATTATTTGTTCTTTTTTAGCTTCTGCTGTAACCATTAAAACAGGAATATGCTTTAATTTTTCATCAGCTCGAATTGCCCTTAAAAGATCAATACCTTGCATGCCTGGCATATTCCAATCTGTTACAACAAAATCAAACGCTTGATTTTGCAACATAGGCAAAGCAGTTGAGCCGTCATCTGCTTCTTGAACATTGGTAAAACCTAAATCGCGCAACAGGTTTTTAATAATACGTCTCATTGTTGAGAAATCATCAACAACAAGAATTTTAATGTTTTTATCCAAAACATCCTCCAGTGAGGCCTGAACCTTTATTTACTTACTTCTAGTTTATCCAGTCATTGATTTTTGCTTTAAGCTTAATCATCGCCTGACCATGTATCTGACTTACACGCGATTCACTTACATCGAGTATATGCCCAATTTCTTTTAAATTCATCTCATCGTTGTAGTACAAAGAAAGCACCATTGCATCTTTTTCAGGTAACGACTTTATTGCACTGAGTAAAGACTCATTAAACCGTTCATTTTTAACATTATTGAACGGTTTGTCTAGTGCTAAATCTTGGCTATGAGGTGTAATCACATCATCATCTATACCAAGGTCTTCAATGCCTAACACTTTGCTTACATTTACATCGTTTAAAATATGATGGTACTCATTTAGCGAAATTTCAAGTTTTTCAGCAACTTCACTATCTTTAGGTTCACGGTTTAAACTGTTCTCAAGCGCAACAATAGTCTCTGCAACCAAACGGCTTTTTCTGTGAACTGAACGTGGAACCCAATCGCCTCGGCGCATTTCGTCTATCATCGCACCACGAATACGAATACCAGCAAAGGTTTCAAAGCTTGCGCCTTTGCTTGCATCAAAGTTTTTTGAAGCTTCAATTAAACCAATCATACCCGATTGAATTAAATCATCTAGCTGCACACTGGCCGGTAAACGAGCAATTAAATGGCACGCCACTTTCTTGACTAACGAGGCATGCTTTTCAACAATCATATTTAAACTCTGTGTTGACTGATATCCCATAGCTCTATTCACCGGTATTGTTATTATTATTTACTAACTAGCTTCTCAATAAAAAACTCTAAATGACCCGAGGCTTGACTAGGTGTTGGCCACTTAGTAATTTTTGTCGCCAGTGTTTTAAAAGCAATCGCAGCAGGAGATCCTGGAAAAACTTCAACTATCACTTTTTGGCGACGCGTTGATTTGCGCATATTCTCATCATAAGGAACTGTTGCAACCAGCTCCATTGATATATCTAAAAATCGGTCGGTTACTTTTGAAAGTTTAGCAAATAATTCCTGCCCTTCACGTAAGCTACGCACCATGTTGGCAACAATTTTAAATTTGTATACGCCGTGCTCACGGCTCAGTACTTTAATGAGCGCATAGGCATCGGTAATTGATGTTGGCTCATCACATACCACCACAACCACATCCTGTGCGGCACGAGAAAAGCTCAATACCATGTCAGAAATACCCGCAGCGGTATCAACAATTAAAATATCAAAATCAGTGTTAAGCTCGCTAAATGCACGAATAAGTCCAGCGTGCTCTGAGGGTGATAACTCAACCATACTTTGCGAACCCGATGTTGCAGGTACTATTTTTACACCTGCAGGGCCTTCAACTAAAATATCTTCAAGTTCACACTCACCTGATAAAACATGAGATAAATTGCGCTCTACACGCAGTCCAAGCATAACATCACAATTAGCTAACCCTAAATCAGCATCTAAAACCAGCACTCGTTTGCCTTGTTGGCCTAGCGCGATTGCCGTGTTAAGGGATACGTTTGTTTTACCTACTCCACCTTTGCCGCCGGTGACAGCGATAACTTTTACGCCGTTATTATTGTTGCTCATTTTGCGAAGGCCGCTTGCTTGATCTAAAACTGTGTTAATCATACATCTCTACTGTGCTCGACGCCACTGATTGGTGTCGTGATTGTTGTGCTTTTATTCTTTTCAAATACAATTGCTCAGCTTTTTTTACTAGTTTTTCGGCATTTGCCACTCTAATATCTTCTGGTACTCGCTGGCCGTTAGTAAGATACCCTATTGGGAGACGATTTTGAATCGCAATACTAATAATCTCACCTAAACTCAATGACTCATCTAACTTAGTAAAAATACATCCACTTAGCTGTACTTTTTTAAAATGCCTTACTGTTTCTTGTAATACGTTAATTTGTGCTGTAGCACTTAATACTAAATAACTACGTATATCTACACGCTGATTACGCATTAAGGTATTAAGCTGCTCAGTTAAACGCAAATCTCGCTGACTCATTCCTGCTGTATCAATTAAAACTAGGCGTTTATTTCGTAAATGGTATAAAACTTCTGCTAATTCATTTGCATCTTTAACTTGTTTAACGCCACAACCTATAATACGACCATACGTTGCTAGCTGCTCATAAGCACCAATACGGTAGGTATCAGTCGTAATAAGCGCTACTTTATCGGCACCGTATTTTTGTGCACCCAATGCTGCCAGTTTTGCAACTGTGGTGGTTTTACCTACCCCTGTTGGGCCTACTAGTGCATAAACACCACCTTGGCGAAGAATTTCGTTGTTAGTGGTTTGCATTTGATCTTCAACCATATTCAATAAGGCTTTCCAACCTTGTTGGCGAGATACATCGTCGGGTACAAAGCATGCCATTTGCTCAGCAACCTCTTTATCTATCCCCATACCCACTAAACGGTCAATCATGCATGCACGGGTTGGATCGCGACGTGCCATATCTTGTTGCATTAAACCTGATACTTGATGTTCTAGTAATTGACGAATTGCGTTCATTTCTTCGCGCATAGTGCTTATATCACTCGACTCGTTTTGCATAGTTTGCTGACGAGGTGCACTCGGTGAGTCTAAATCGTCAAAACCACTGTCTAAATCATCAAAACCCAAGCTATCAGCTTGAGTACGAGGACGTGCAGGTGCGCTTGGTTCACGCTCAAACATATTTTTAGGTCGAGATTGCACAGGCTCTTGTTCTTGATAGTGACCAGAAGTGTCAATGCCAGAGTGTGAAAACATTGACGCAAGCTCTGCTGAACGAGGACGGGGAGATTGACGTTCTAATAAAGCTTGTAAACTATCAGCTACCTTTGCTTGTGGCTTAGGTTGAGCACGTTGTGGTTCTGGTTTAACAAAATTATGTGAGCTTTGCTCAGTATGTGCAAATGAAGCGCTTGCAGCAGGTTGGCTTTGAGTCTGCTCTGGCGGTTTTGTCGCTGCTTTGTCGTAATCAACTGCAGCAACAATTTCAACGCCATTAGCTAGTTTTTTATTTGACATAATAACCGCATCAACACCCAACTCTTCTTTGACTTCTTTTAGTGCAGTGCGCATGTCTTTAGCAAAAAAACGTTTAATTTTCATAATTCAAACCCCTTTAAAATCTTATTGTTGGCCTACAGAGCTGACAATCTTGATCTGTCTTTCATCTGGTATCTCTTGATAAGACATCACCCGCAATCCTGGAATGGTGTATTTAACAAATCGAGATAACACAGTGCGTAACATTCCTGACGTTAGCAATATTGAAGGTTCACCGGCCATTTCTTGATTTTGATGCGCTTCATTCAATGATGTTTGAAGTCTATCAGCAAGCCCTGGTTCTATTCCGGCACCTTCATCACCTGCATTTTGAAGTGACTGATGCAACATCTGTTCCAACTCAGGCGCCAAGGTTATGACAGGGATTTCAGAAGACATACCAACAGCATCTTGAACGATTAATCTACGCAACGATATTCTCACTGCAGCCGTTAATACATCTGGGTCTTGGCTACGAGGGCCATACTCAACAAGGGTTTGAACAATTGAGCGCATATCTCGTATTGCTACCCCTTCATTTAATAAATTTTGTAGTACTTTAACGATGGTGGTTAGTGGTAATACCTCAGGTACTAGCCCTTCAACTAAGCGAGGGTGACTTTTACCTAACATATCTAATAAGTTTTGTACTTCTTCATGTCCGAGTAATAATGCGGCGCTATTAGTGAGTAACTGACTAATATGAGTGGCCACCACGGTAGCCGAATCAACCACCGTGTAACCTAAAGACTGTGCTTCATCTTTTTGATCAGGTTTTATCCAAACTGCATCTAAACCAAACGCAGGATCTTTAGTTTCAATTCCTTTTAACGGGCCAAATACTTGGCCTGGGTTAATCGCTAATTCATCACCATGTTTAAGCTCACCCTCACCACTTGATACACCCATCATGGTTATGCGGTATGCATTTGGGTCGAGTTCTAGATTATCGCGTATATGCACCGGCGGCACTAAAAAGCCCAGCTCTTGAGATAGTTTTTTACGCACTCCTTTAATACGGTTTAACAGCTCGCCACCTTGTGATTGGTCAACGAGAGGAATGAGTCGGTAACCGACTTCTAGACCAATAACATCAACTTGTTGAACATCATCCCAACCCAGTTCTTTTTGCTCTTGTTTAACCGCAATTCCGGTACCTGAGGCGGCATTTTCGGCTTCTTCTGCTTCTGCAGCGGCTAATTTCAGTTTATTTTGCTGAGTATAGTATGCAAGGTAACCTAAAAGCGCCCCTAAGCTTAAAAATGCAAGGTGTGGCATACCTGGGACTAAGCCCATAGTAATAAGGATACCTGAGGCAATAAATAACGACTTTTCGTTACCTAATTGCTTCTTAAACTGATCGCCCATGTTGTGCGATTCATTTTGACGGGTTACAACAATTGCAGTACCAATTGAAAGTAGTAATGAAGGTAATTGCGCGACTAAGCCATCACCAATGGTCAATAGTGTGTACACTTCCATAGCACGTGAAAAGCTCAAGTCATGCTGGATCATGCCAACAAATAAACCACCCACAATATTGATCACTAAAATGACTATGCCAGCAATAGCATCGCCTTTTACAAATTTACTAGCACCATCCATAGAACCATAAAAGTCAGCTTCACGGGTTACTTCCTCACGACGTTCTCTGGCTTGCTCGGCACTGATAAAACCGGCATTCATATCTGCATCTATGGCCATTTGCTTACCTGGCATAGCATCTAGAGTAAAACGCGCTGATACTTCTGAAATACGACCAGCACCTTTGGTGATTACCACAAAGTTAATGATGATCAGAATTAAAAACACCACCAAGCCCACGGCGTAGTTACCACCGATTACCACTGAACCAAATGCTTCAATGACTTTACCTGCGGCATCCCCACCGTTATGGCCCTCAAGCAGTACCACCCGGGTACTGGCCACATTGAGTGCTAAGCGCATTATGGTTGCAATTAACAGCACGGCTGGGAACATACCAAACTCAAGCGGTTTCATGGTGTATACAGTGACCAGTAATACAACTAACGCAAGCGCGATATTAAACGAAAATAATATATCAAGCAGGAATGGAGGCAGTGGTAAAATAACCATACCCAGCGCAGCCAACACCAAAAGCGGTGTACCAACGCCCTTCGCATATTCTTTTTTATCTTTATTAAGTTGTTGTAATACCGCTTTAAATTCCATAACTCTACAATTTCAAAAAATTGACACTACGCTGAAATTGCAATAACTATTCCAAGTTAGTTGGTTAGCAGTTAATACTTAAATTCATCGGGGATAGGCAGCTTTTTATTAAGGGCAACAGGGCGTTTTCCACGGCCTTTTTTAAACCGTTTAAGCTGAAACACATAAGCAAGCACTTGAGCAACCGCAGTAAATAGCTGATCGGGGATTTGCTCACCCACTTCTGCAGTATGATAAAGCGCTCGGGTTAAAGTTGGAGACTCAACAATAGGCACTTCATTACCCAATGCAATTTTACGAATTTGCATGGCGAGCTCATCCACACCTTTGGCTAATACAATAGGCGCGCCTGCTCGCTCTGTATCGTATTTTAAAGCTACGGAATAGTGAGTAGGGTTGGTAACAATAACATCGGCGTCTGGCACATCCTGCATCATTCTCTTTTGCGACATTTGACGTTGGGTTTGCCTTATGCGCGCTTTAATCTGCGGATCACCTTCTGAGTTTTTATATTCGTCTTTTACCTCTTGCATAGTCATTTTAAGCTGTTTGTTATGACTATAGCTTTGAAATGGGGCGTCAATAGCAGCAATAATAATTAAGGTGCAAGACATGGCTAAAAACATCCACGCTAAAATTTCCAAAGCATGAACAATATTGCCAGGCGCACTTTCTATACTTAAATGTAAGATTTCATCAAAAAACGTATTAATTAAAAAAATAGCAAATGCGGCCACCAAGCCAAACTTTAATAATGACTTAAGCAATTCTATAGCCGCTTGTGGACCAAACATGCGGGTAAAGCCTTTCATTGGCGACATTTTACTGGCTTTGGGCGCAGCTGCTTGCCAACTAAAATTAAAGCCGCCAAGCATGGTATTACCGATAAATGCAGCCAATACAATAATGAGTACAAACATCGACATAGGAAATAACAGTACGTCGGCCACCTCTCCCCATACGGCAAACATTTTGGTGGTGTCGTAGGTTTCATTGCGATTAAGACTAAGCATTCTTCCCATAATGCGGTACAAGCCTTTGCCAATTTCAGGCCCATACATTAATAAGGAAATAGCAGAAAAAATAAGCACAAACATGGTACCTAACTCTTTAGAACGCGCTATTTGGCCTTTCTTTTTAGCATCATCAACTTTTTTTGGGGTGGGTTCTTCGGTTTTTTCTTGTCCGGAATCTTCAGCCATTACGCTCTCCTAAGGGGAACAACCAATTAGAGTACACATCAGCTCAACCATTTTTAGCCATTGGAACTCAAACTGAGTGACAAAGTTACCGAGCGTTGCCCAAATAATAACGAGCCCTGCCACTAAGGTAAACGGGAAGCCTATCGAGAAAATATTTAACTGCGGTGCAGCACGGGTCATAATACCAAATGCCATATTAATAACCAGCATGGCGGTTAATGGTGCTAATGACAGCACTAATGCAGTGGTAAACATCCAACCACCCCATGTCACTATGTCCCAGTAATGATCAACCGCCCACCAATTGCCATCAATCGGGAGTACTTCAAAACTGTGCACCACCATTTGAATCATCATTAAATGACCATTAAACACAAAAAATAATAAGGTAGCTAATATTAGATAAAATTGCCCCACTGCAGGCACACTCATCCCATTAGAGGGGTCAACAACAGATGCAAAACCTAAACCGGTTTGCATAGCAAGAATTTGACCGGCTAACACAAACGTATTGAGTAATAGTGTGGACGCAAAACCAATTGCGACACCAATCAACATTTGTTGGAGTACCACTAAAATCATTTCAAAAGAAAATAGATTAGTAAATGTAGCAGCAGGAAGAACAGGAACAACTAAGAAGGTGACCACTACAGCCAAGCCCATTTTTATTCGAGCAGGTACGTTTTTTGCGCCAATACCCGCCATGATCATGATCATTGAGCTGATGCGCACTAAGGGCAGTAAAAAATCACTTAACCATTGAATGACAACGGAAAATGGAAATTCCATTGTTAACCTGCAATTTCGGGGATAAGCAGCACTAAGCGATTAAAAAAGTCCATTAGCTCTTGAGTAAACCAATGACCTCCCACAATCAGGGCACTGATGGTAATTAATAAACGCGGTAAAAAACTCAGTGTTTGTTCGTTAATTGAGGTTGCTGCCTGAAACACAGCCACAACCAACCCAATAATTAAGCCAGGTACCACAATGGCAGACACCAGCTTAATCACTAAAAATAGGGCTCCACTTAAAATATCAACAAATACTTCAGGTTCCATGGACGACTCCTAGTGTGGTTGGTTCAATGAAGAGTGCACAACTACGTGCCCAAGCCAAAGCTTTTAGCGAGTGTACCCATCACCAAGCTCCACCCATCAACCAATACAAACAACATAATTTTAAACGGTAGCGACACAATCATGGGCGATAACATCATCATACCCATGGCCATCAATACCGATGCAACCACCAAATCGACAATCAAAAAGGGAATAAAAAACATAAAACCAATAATAAAAGCGGTTTGTAACTCACTGGTCACAAACGCAGGAATAAGCACAACCATTGGCGTTGCTTCAGGCGAGTCAAGCTGATCGTAACCTGCTATTTTAGCAAAGGTTTCTAAATCTTTTATACGTACCTGTGAGAGCATAAACGCTTTCATTGGCTCTTTGGCTAAATCAAGTGCTTCAAGTGACGTTACTTGTTCACTTAAATACGGTTCGATAGCGCGCTCATTTATTTGCTCATAAATTGGCGCCATAATAAAAATACTTAAAAACAGCGACATACCTAGTAATACTTGGTTCGAAGGCGTTTGCTGCAAACCAATGGCTTGGCGCAAAATAGCTAAAACAACAATAATTCGAGTGAAAGAAGTCATCATGATAATGGCGGCTGGAATAAAGCTCATAGCCGTCATGATCGCCAACACTTGTAGCGTCACTGAGTAGTCTTGGGTGCCATCGGCATTAGTGGTGATCGTCAGCGCGTCAATCCCCTCGGCATTGACCCCTGGGACGAACACCATGGCAAATAGGAAAAGCAGCCATTTAGTCATAATATTAGTTCTTTTTATTTTGATTAAGTTGCGGATTCAACATTTTGCCAAACCGCTTCGCTAATTCTGGTAACTCTTTTTCTGTTAGGGGGGTTTCTAACTTGTGTAGATAATTAATACTGTGTGGAGTAACCCCTAATAGGTGCTGTGCATTATCTATTTCAACCACCATTAAGCGCTCGCGTGATCCCAACGGAAGACTGCGGATCACTTTGAATTCATCGTTATTGGTTAAATTTGGATTAAGCTTTTTAACAAAAAAAGCCAACACTAAAATTAACACTACCACCACACCTAACGACATAACCATTGAAATAATGTCTGTGGTGGGTGTTGCAGCATCGGTAGCTGCAAACACTGAATTGCTTAAACCAAGTAATGCTATCATCGTAATTTTTTGATCCGTTCAACCTGACTAATTACATCCGTTAAACGAATACCGAACTTATCGTTCACCACAACCACTTCGCCATGCGCAATCAAAGTACCATTAACTAAAACATCAAGCGGTTCGCCGGCAACCCTGTCAAGCTCAATGACCGAACCTTGGTTAAGTTGTAATAAATTACGAATATTAATTTTAGAACGCCCTACTTCCATAGAAATAGTAACGGGAATGTCTAAAATAGTATCGAGTTTACGTTTTTCTTCACCGCTGAGTTCATGCTTTGAATCATCAAGCTCATCAAGCTCGGTTACTTTGACCTCAGGACTATCGTCAGTGCCTTCAGCTTCAGCAAGTGCTGCTGCCCATTCGTCCATTGTATCTTGATCATCGCTCATACTTTTAACCTTTTAATCAATTACCAGTCTAAGTCTACACCGTTTGAAAGGTGTAAATCATCTTCTAGTTCTGCTAATTCTGCATCTGAATCAATTTTTTTGCCGCCTTTGGTAAAGACATGTAGCTCAGATTTAACTGAATCAGGGCGTTTAATTTTTTCACTAATTTGTAGCGCAACGTTATCGCGTGAACGACCCATTTTAGCTCTAAATGTAGGGAGTTCTTCCACAAATACGGTAATATGCTCAGGCATTTCAACTGGAATTATATCCCCGGCTTTGAGCTCCATTATTTGTTTTAAGCTTAAATCAACTTCAAGTAGCTGGGTCGATAAATCGACTTCTACGTCCATTATTTCGTCACGAAGCGCCTTACTCCAACGTAAATCGGTATCTTCAGTATCAGACTGAACACCCGCATCCAATAGCTCTCTGATAGGTTCGAGCATTGAATAAGGTAGCGCAATATGGAAGTCTCCCCCGCCACCATCCAGCTCAATATGAAAAGAGCTAATAACCACCACTTCGGTTGGGCTAACAATATTAGCCATCGCAGGGTTTACCTCAGAATCGAGGTACTCGAACGACACATCCATCACTGGTGCCCATGCTTCTTTGTAATCTTCAAAAATTATTTTCAGCAGCATTTGCACGATTCGGCGTTCTGTTGGGGTAAATTCACGTCCTTCAATTTTGGCATGATAACGGCCATCGCCACCAAAGAAGTTGTCTACCAGTATAAATACTAAGCGTGCTTCCATGGTAATAAGGCCGGTGCCTTTTAGTGGACGAAAACGCACCATATTCAAACTCGTTGGTACAAACAAGGTATGTATGTACTCACCAAACTTGATCATTTGCACGCCGTTAATTGACACCTCAGCGGTGCGGCGCATCATGTTAAATAAGCTAATTCGCATGTGACGGGCAAATCGCTCGTTAACAATTTCAAGTGTCGGCATGCGACCACGCACGATGCGATCTTGCGAAGAAAAGTCGTACTGTAGTGTACTTCCCTCACCATCTTCACCGTCGTGTGTATCTTCCTCTTCGACTTCATCGACACCATGTAATAGTGCATCAATTTCGTCTTGGGATAATAAATCGCTCACACTGGCCCCTTATTGCATCACAAAGCCGGTAAATAGTACCCGCTCAATTACTTTATTCCCTTCAACATCCATCATAGCGGCCTGTACTTTATCAAGTGCAGTAAAACGCAGTGTTTCTTTGCCTACACTGGTGCTAAGTTCATCAGCCGTTGTCATGGAAAATACACTCAGGAGTGTGCCTTCAATCAGTGGAATGTGTTTTTTAGCCGTTTCTTCATTATCATCGCCGCGCACTAATAATTGCACTTTAATCTGTACAACTCTATCGCGACTAGCCCCTGGCACATTAAAAATAAACGGTCTAGGCATCGCAACATATAAAGCAATGCCAACCGTTGCCGAAGAACTTGTTGGCGCAGCATCATCTGCAAGGGTTTCTACTGGCTCATCACCACCTGATAATAAAAAGTACCCTGCCACAGCGCCAACAATAAGTAATACAGCGGCAATAATTATTATGAGTTTGCTTTTACTTTTACTTACTTCTTCTATTTCTAAATTAGTATCTTCAGCCATTGTATTTCCTTTATTTGCAAAGGTATTTGCTTGTTTTAACTATTATAATAGCAGGACTTAGGCATAGTAATCTATTGATGATGACGTTTGTTGTCCAGAACCCTGTATTTGCTTATCTGGTTGCTCACTATTTGTCTCATCTGTAGAGCGATTATTGGCCATTTGCCCTTGTGCATCACCTTCTTGTTGCTGTGCTTGCTCACCTGAGGAATCACCGTAAGAAATACTGCTTTCACCTAGTTCTAAACCTTGCTGCATCAGCATGTCTCTAAGCCTAGGTAACGACTGCTCCAGCGCTTCTTTGGCTTGCTGGTTTTGCACTACAAAGTTGATTTGTGCTTGCTCAGCATCACTTCTAATACGAATTTGCATGCTGCCCATTTCTGGCGGATCTAGGCGAATTTCAGCTTCTTTATTATTAATACTTAACATTGAGCTAACCCGCTCTTGTAGCATTTTTGCCGCATCACTTTTAATAATGTTTAAAGCCTGTAACGTGGCAGGATCAATGCTTACTTGTTTCGCTTGTGCTGTACTTTGTAACTGTCCTGCTTGCAAGCTTTGCGCTTCAATAATAGCTTGTTCGTACCCTAAAGTATCGTATTTAGCGAGACTACTAAGCGACTGTTTGTCAAATATATTAATGATCTGAGAGAAAATTTGTGCTGCACGCGGTGGCATTTGCTCAGCATTAGTGCCGCGCATGCTCTCTTTTTGTAATGCGTCTAACTGTTTGGCAAGCTCTTCAGGGTTATCAGCTACCGATTTTGAACTCTCTAATTTTAGCTCAGGTTTTACATTGGCTGATTCAGTACCAGCCTGTGCTTTTGGCGCTATTGCTCCCGCCAAAGCATTATTTGAAAATAGTGGCTTATCTTTGGCGCTAAACAAGCTGTCCGCGTTAATCGCGGTCTCTAAATCACTGATTACTCCTTTTAGCGAGGTAAGTTCTTTCGTTGATAAAGATTCATTTTTAACGTAATCCTGCAACTGATTGAGTAAGGCCTGTTTTTCTGAGGTAGTTAACGTACTTATTTGTGCATTAATGGTCTGCTGAGGTGTTTGCGGCTTCTCACTTTCACTCACATACTTACTGAGTAATTGCTTTAAATCCGCTAGATTATCTTTATTAATTGGCTTGCTCATCGCATTAAGCTCAGTGGCTAATTCACCTTGCTGAGCAGGTGTTAAATTTGTCAATAATTTATCTGCTTTAATGGCATTATCATCTTTTGATAACAGCGCCAAAACGGAAGCATCTAGCGATGCTTTAATGTTCATAGTCTCGGTCGGCTTATCCGATGGTTTAGCAGCCGCGAGTTCATTTGTAACAGCCTCATACTGTCCGGTTGGGGCAGCTGTAGCTAAAGGTTTCGTGTCAAGCTGTGAAGACTCAGCTGCAGTTTTGCTTGCTGATTCAGAACCTACAGTCTTTTGTGACTGCACAATGGCCGTATCATCAACAATTTCATCACTTGGTAAATTAATAATAATAGGTGCCAGCTTATCTTCAGGCTTAGCGTTTATTTTAACAGCGTCTTTGTCTATTAACTGCGCACCACCATGGGGGTTATTTTTTACTGAGGTATCGATGACTTGTGCCGCATTAATTTGCGCCAGCATATCTTCACCGCTCAAAGGCTTTTCTTCGCTACTTTGCCCTTTTAGATCGGATTGTTGATCTGCTGATTGTTTGTTTGGCGCTTTAGCTTGCGTACTGTGTGTTTCAGAAGCTTGGTTAGCAAGGGCTAATTGATCAAAAAAGCCAGCATCATTACTGCTATCTAGCTTTGTTTTATCACTGTCTTTTTTAACTAAGTATGAGTCTTGCTCAGATACCGCTAACATTGAAATATCATTTATCGCCATAAATCACCTAATAAAAGCGGCAACAGCCCACCGCACAATCCTAAAAATCATTGCTCTTGTAGAATCTAAGCAATTAGCATGCCTACCTTATAGTGCTTTATGCCTTTGATAAAACTGATTAGAGGAAAATTCATCGAGCATTTTTTGCTCACTTTTAGCGGCCAACATATCCGCTTTTATCTGTTGTTTTTCAATTAACTTAGCAACCGCTTTCGCTTTTACTTGTTGCTTTAACCACAAGGTTTTACGCTGGCTAACCACCTGCTTTGCAGTGTTAACAGTGCTTGCTTGTTGACGTATCGCTTCTTCAATCTTAGCAATGAATGCATGATACTGACTAAATCCGGCACTTGATAAACCCGACTGCCCCTTAATATGAAGTTGCTGCGTGTATTCAAGTCGAAAGTCATTTAAGCCCTGCAGCTTTTGCTGATTTACTTGCAAATTTTGATTAGCTTGCAAGTAGCTCATGCGTAACGTTTCTTCTTTTTCGTTTTCAAGCCTGAGCAACAAATGCAGTTTATTTTTTGCCATTATGCTTGTCCTAATAATTGCGCTAGCCCTTGAAGGCCATCATCATAGCTAATCACATCACGCATCCCTTGTTGTAAAAATGCGTTCACTCTTGGCATCATGTTTATCGCCTGATCGAGCATTTGATCACTGCCTTTTTGATAAGCGCCCAAGGTGATCATGTCTTTGTTCTGTTGATACATTGAATACACTTGCTTAAGCACCCGAGCTTGTTGCATGTGCGATTCAGACACCACTTGAGGCATAACTCGAGAAATCGATTTTTCTATGTCAATGGCAGGATAATGGCCGCTGTCGGCTAAATCACGCGATAAAACAATATGTCCGTCAAGTATGGCACGTGCAGCATCAGCAATCGGGTCTTGCATGTCATCGCCTTCACTCAGTACGGTAAAAAAGGCAGTAATAGAGCCTTGCCCTTCCCCGCCATTACCCGCTCTTTCCACCAGCGCAGGTAATTTAGCAAATACTGAAGGTGGGTAGCCTTTTGTTGCAGGGGGCTCACCTACAGCCAGCGCGATTTCACGCTGTGCCATAGCATAACGCGTCACCGAGTCGAGTAATAACAATACGTTTAAACCTTGATCTCGAAAATACTCTGCAATGGTTACCGCACTTTCGCAGCCTTTTAATCGCATTAATGGTGAGGCATCAGCGGGGGCTGCAACAACAACTGAACGTTTACGCCCTTCAACACCCAGTATTTCTTCAATAAATTCTTTTACTTCTCGACCACGCTCACCGACTAAACCCACTACAATCACATCGGCTTCACTGCCTCGGGTCATCATGCCTAATAATACTGATTTACCCACACCAGAGCCTGCAAATAAGCCCATGCGCTGGCCTTGGCCGACAGTAATCACCGAGTTAATAGCACGTACCCCCACATCCATAGGCTTACTAATGGGGCGTCTTGCAAGAGGGTTTATTGCATTTTGAGCAAATTTGAGTGTATGTTCTGCATTAATTTTACCTAAGCCATCTAAAGGTCGGCCTAAGCCGTCTACCACTCGACCAAGTAAGCTCATGCCAACAGGCAAACCTGTGTCATTAACTTGGGGGATAACTCGCGCACCAGGCAGTACACCTGAAATGTGGTCGTTAGGCATTAAATACAAAGTTTGATCGTTAAATCCAACAATTTCAGCGTCAACAAAGCCGTTCATTGTTTCAATTTTACATTGGCTGCCTACCGGAGCGCGCAAACCTTTGGCTTCCAGTGTTAAACCAACCACACGCGTTAAAACTCCCGCGACTGCAGGCGCTGGAATTTTAATATGCCGTTGGTATTGAGATAAGCGTTCGCTTAATGAAGTATCGCTCACAGACATAACACGCCAATAAAAAAGTTAGATACCACTGTTATGCAAAAAGCTTTCCAACGTTTCTTTGACACGGGTTTTCAAGGTCATATCTAAAGATGATAACGTTGTTTTAACTTCACAACCGCCCCGCTCTAGAGTGGGTTCTGCAATTAGTTGCCAATGATTATCTTCAATAGCTTGTTCACCATAACTGGCTTTTATCAGCGTTAAGTCATCTGGATGAAGATGAATTCGAACTTTTTCTTGTTCTGCATTAAGTGCATCAATGCTTTTTTTCAAAGTATGTAAAATAATATCAGGTGATGTTTTTACTTCTTGATAAATAATCGCTTCACTGAGCATAGTGGCTAGCTGTACCAGCTGTTTTTCTGCTTGCTCGTCCACTTTTTTAAGCGGGTCGCTTAAACTATCTAGTAAGCCACGCAGGCTGGTCAACTGCTCATCAATTAATGGTTTAACGTCTTCTTGGCCTTGTGTTTTACCCAGCTCTACACCTTCTTTGTAACCCGCCTCTTTACCCTCGGTTACGCCTTTGTCAAAGCCATCTATATAGCCTTGTTCGTGCCCTTGTTTAAGGCCTTCTTCGTAGGCATCTTGGCGAATACGCTCCAGCTCTACCATAGTTAATGAAGGCAGCTCTGGTTCTTCTACTTGTTCTTTTGCTATTTCTTTACGGTATAGCTCGGCTAAGGGTGTGCCATAAGCCGTAGAGCGATTGCCAAAACTTCGCTCATCGGGAGCAACATCAGGAATTGGCCAATTTTTTAATAACTCATCAGCTTCATCTGCATGTAATGGGCGACCTTTAGAGTGACTCATAGGTTATAAGAACTCCTCACCACCGCCACCACCAAGCATAATTTCACCTGAATCAGAAAGGCGACGTGCTGTTGATAAAATTTCTTTTTGCGCCGCTTCTACTTCACTAATGCGCACTGGTGCCATAGCCTCTAAATCATCAGCGAGCATTTCAGCAGCACGTTTTGACATGTTACCCAAAATCTTCTCTTTAAGGGCATCGTCAGTGCCTTTAATGGCTTTCATCAGTACATCTTGCGGCACTTCACGCAGGATTGCTTGAATGCCTCTGTCGTCTACATCCATTAAGTTTTCGAAGACAAACATTAAGTCTTGAATTTGTTGCGACATTTCTTCGTCATGCTCACGGATAGAATCCATTAACTGCCCTTCAACATTTGTATCGAGGTAGTTCATGATATCTGCAGCCGCTTTTAAGCCACCCATTTTCGCAGCTTGTACACCCGCTTGACCAGCAAATTGTTTTTCCATAATTTCGTTTAATTCTTGCAATGCTGCCGGTTGTACTTCTTCTAAATTAGCAATACGCATGGTTAAATCGAGGCGCACTTTTTCAGGAAATTGCGCTAAAATTTCAGCCGACTGTTCAGGCTCTAAATAAGAAAGCACAATTGTTTGAATTTGTGGATGCTCATTACGAATGATATTCGCTACCTGCTTTGAGTCCATCCATTTTAATGAATCAAGCCCTTTGGCGCCTGAGCCCATCACTATTTGGTCTATCAAGCTGGCGGCTTTATCTTCACCTAATGCAGCCGTAAGTGCTTTTTTGATAAAATCTTCAGACTGAAAACCTATCGTACTAAAGCTCTGAATTTGTTCGATAAACAAGTTGTGCACTGCGCTGATTTTAGCTTGCGACAAATCATCGATTGCCGCCATGGCCATACCTACCTTTTGCACTTGCTTTGGCTCTAAGTGCTTTAGGATTTGCGCTGCATCTTCTTCAGATAAACTCAGCAATAATATCGCCGCTTTATCTACACCATCAAGTTTATCAACATCAAACGCCGGTGGTAGTTGTTTTTGTTCTTGATCAGTCATCTTCTGTTAACCACGCTTTCACTACTTGTGATGATAGTTCTGGTTCATTGGCTACAAGGGCACGAACCGCTTTGAGTAAGTCTTCGTCGCCATGTAGGTCTGGTAACTGTAGTGTACCATCGCTTGAGAAGCCAACAGAAGCAGAATCAAAGTCATTATTTAGCATATCTAATGTGCTGTCACCAAGATCAACACCTGAACTAAGAGAGTCTTCATCATATTCTTCAAGTGTATTATCTGGGTAAATTAATCGCTTAAGCATAGGTTTAACGACAGCTAAAATCAGTACAATAATAACCAGCGCACCTAATACTAAGCGCATCATTTTCATAAACCAGTCTTGTTCCCATAAAGGCAACTCAAAATCAAGCGCTGAGTCTTCACGAACAAATGGCACGGTCACTACTTCAAGTGCATCGCCACGTTGCATATCAAAGCCTACGCCACCTTGTAACAAGCGACGAATATTTGACAGGGCTTCAACCGAGCGTGGCGTCATAGTTGTTTCACCATTTTCACCCACCGTAGGCAGGTAATCAACCGCAACAGAGACACTTATTCTGCGGATCACTCCAGTTTGCTGACGCTTATGTGAAATAGTGGTATCGAGTTCATAGTTACGAGTGGCTTCTTTGTGAGTTCTACTCGGTGAGGTTGCAGTGCCTGCACCGCCCGCCATCGCATCTTCAGAAATAGTTGAGTTAACTGGTGGCTGATTAGTAAGCGCGCCTGGAATACCAACCGCTAGGCCACCAATATTATTTTCTTCAAAGGTCGTTTCACTTCTTACCGCCGGTAAATCTGGGTTGTAACGTTTTTGTGTTTCTTCTACCGCACTAAAGTCCATACTTAAATCTACTTGTGCGGTGTAATTACCTAATCCAACCACGGGAATTAAAATACTGTCGATTTTTTCTAGGTATTCTTGCTCACGTTTACGTTCTATATCGTATTCTTTACGCGAGCGTGCAGCTAAAGAGGTTTGCGAGCCTGAATTTAATAAGCGACCATTTTGATCGGTCACAGTAACGCGCGAAGGCTCAAGCCCTTGTACCGCTGAAGCTATCATATCAACAACCGAGTCAACTTCTTCGCCATCTAGAGAGCGACCGCGTTTAAGAGTAAGTACAACAGTCGCAGAGGGTTTTTTCTCTCTACGGGCAAATACATTTTCTTTGGGAATCGCTAACAATACTTTGGCGCGAGTAACATTATTTAGCTCTTCTATAGTACGGGCAAGTTGTTGCTCACGGCCATGTTTAAGGCGCTCACGTTCTAAACGCTGGCTTACCCCAAACCCCATGTCTTGCATAATAATGTCGCTACCTGATGTAGGCCCTTGATCTAAACCTTCACGGGTCATCAATAACTTGATATTTTGATATTCAGTTTCATCCACCGAGACCACATTGCCATCAAGTTGGTAGTCAATTTTTTGTGCATCTAAAAAGTCGAGTGTTTCTATTAACTCTTCAGTTTGCATTTTACCTAAAGGGCGCATATCTGGCTGACGAGCCCAAATAATAACGAAAATAGCAATGGCTAAACAAATAGCTAATGCAACAATCAGGGTAATTTGACGTAAAACATCAACACCACCAAGGGAACTGAAATAGCCTGATTTTTGCTCTTGTTGATCTTCGTTTTCACTTTGCTCCATCATGCCATCAGCAAGTGCCAGATCTGTAGATTGATTAGATTGCGCCACAATAATTCTCCACTACCTAGTTAAACAGGCATGTTCATAATTTCTTTATAAGACTCAACAAGCTTATTACGAACCTGTACCGTAGCTTCAAATGCCACAGAAGACTTTTGCGAAGCAATCATAGCCTCAGCAAGTGATACGCTTCTGTCGCCATTCTCTACCGCTTTTACTTTTTGTCCTGTGTCTTGCTGAAGTTCATGCACTGTATTAAGGGCATTACTCAACATGTCACCAAACTGTGCTGTAGAGGTTGATTGCACTTGCGTTGGCAAGTTATTAACTTGATTACTACGTGTGGCCTCTGCAGCCATTGATTGCATTTCTTGAAATAAAGCACTGTTTTGAATTTTCATAATTGTCTCTGATAATGCAGTAAACTCTTAAAGAGAATAAAGCACAAAACATGCCAAAAATTAAAACCAATTAAAACAACGATTTAAGTAAAATAATTAAGCAGTCAGAGTTTTGACAGCCCTAAATTCAAGTGATTGAACTTAGGGCTTATGGGGGTTATGCTGGGAGGGAAATACCTAAATCACGCATTTGTGCTAATTTGTAGCGTAAAGTACGCGGGCTAATACCTAAGGTTTCGGCGACCTCTTTACGTTTTCCTTGGCAGCGTGCCAAGGTTTCTAAAATAATACGATGTTCTTTATCTTTAAGCTCATCTTTGTAACTACCTGTATCGACGGCTAACAAATCATTTTTTTGCTCATCTGCAGGCGCTGCTTTTTCATCATAATAAGCGTTACTGAGACTACTTTTTACAGGCTCAATGTCAGCTTTAGTTTCTACCACAAAATGCGTTGGGGCTAGATTTTCGATAAAAATAGCATGCTCATCAATACTATTTCCACTGCGTAAAATTAGTGCTCGCTGAATAACGTTATCTAGTTCGCGTACATTCCCGGGCCAACTATGGCTAAGCAGTTTTTGCTCTGCACTGCTATCTAAATACGCCATTGGCTCTTTGCTTTTACTTAAGTGACGTTCAATCAAATGTTTAGCCAACACAATAATGTCACCTGGGCGCTCACACAGTGGTCGCCACAGCAGTGGGAAAACATTGAGTCGATAGTATAAATCTTCGCGGAACTGGTTTTCAGCAACCGCTTCTTTTAACTCTCGGTTACTTGTGGCAAGCACACGTACATCCAGTGCAATGGTTTTACGACCACCTAAACGCTCAACTTCACGCTCTTGTAGTACACGTAACAGCTTGGCTTGCAGGCCTAAATCCATTTCGGTGATTTCATCAAGTAAAATAGTACCGCCCTGTGCTTGTTCAAACTTACCAGGGCAAGCTTGAATAGCACCGGTAAACGCGCCTTTCTCATAACCAAATAAAGTGGCTTCGAGCATATTTTCGGGAATAGCCGCACAGTTAATCGCTACAAACGGTTCGTTACAGCGTTTTGATTTGTCATGAATATAACGCGCCAGTACTTCTTTACCAGAGCCACTTGGGCCAAGCACCATCACACTGGCATCTGATCGAGCAACTTTATTAGCAAGTTCGAGTAATTGAATACTACTAGGGTCGGCGACAATGGGCCCGTCTGTTTCTTTTTCTTTTTCTGGTAAGTAACGACTCACCATATTCAATAGTACTTCTGGTGCAAATGGCTTAGCCATATAATCAATCGCGCCTAAACGCATTGCCTCTACAGCATCATCAATAGTGGCGTAGGCCGTCATCATTAGTACGGGTAAATCAGGGTAATTTAATTTAATACTACGTAATAAATCCAAGCCGCTCATTGCGCCCATTTGTACATCACTGACCACCAATGAAAATGCTTCTTTTTTTAGTAGCACCATAGCTTGCTCGGCACTATTGGCCGCCATACAGGCTATACCTGACATTTCAAGCGTATCAATTAATGCTTCACGAAGTCCGGCGTCATCTTCTACAACTAAAATAGTGTTACTCATTGTGACTCCCCTAATTTAGATGTGACACTAATAGGTAGCAACATACTAAAAATTGCTCCCCCTTGTGGGTTGTTGTTTGCTTCAACACGTCCCTGATGTGCACTGGCCACTGAACTTACAACGGCAAGTCCTAAACCAGTACCTTGGCTTTTAGTGGTATAAAAGGGTTCAAATATTTTTTCAGTTTGTGCTAAATCAAGCCCAGGGCCATTATCACTAACACTAATGCGAACATAATCAGGGTCTTGCATATCACGCAAAGCACTAAGATGTACTTGTGCACCACTGCCAATGACTTGAATACTATTATGAATTAGGTTTTGAATTGCGCTAGCCAATGCTGTTTTGTTACCCATAATTTCAATATCGGGTTCAGGTAAGCTCACATTTAATTCGCTATCATTGAGCGCTACCATAGCATCGGCACCGGCTTTAACTTCACTTAGTAGCTGTTGCATCGACACTTGCTCAACCACTTGCTGATCACCACTTTTAGCAAATAACAGCATGTCGTTTACTTGGGTTTCTAAATCTTTTAAACGTGACATTAATTTAGTATGAAAACTGCCGCGAGACGCTTCGGGTAAGCGTTTTGAGCCTAAATTTGCGGCATACAACATAGCCGCTGATAACGGTGTGCGTACTTGATGAGCTAAAGACGCAACCATTTTACCTAAGGCACTTAAACGCTGCATATGCGCGACGCGCTTTTGCAAACGGCGCGTTTCTGTTAAATCTGTCATTAATATTAATTGCCCAGGCTCAGGCGCGAGTGCAGTAATATCGAGCTTTATTAAGCGCCCATCTTTTAACGACACTTCATGACCATCATCTTGATGAGGACGAAATGAGCGCTGAATAACGCTAAACCACTTCTCTCCTTCTAATGGCTCGCCGAGCATATCGATAGCTATTTGGTTTGCCTTAGCGATCATTCCCTTACCATCAAGTACAATCACGCCCGCAGGCATGGTATCAACCAGATGAGAGAGCCAACTTGCTTGTTGACGCAAATCACTCAACTCACCAACATACTCCTCTTGCAGTAAACATGGGTTATACTGATTAGCAGAAATAAACTGGGGTTTTAGCACACTTGCAAGGGCCATAATCAACTCTCTAAAATAATGTAGATATACTGGCTAATGCACAATATGTACCAAAATTATTTCCTTATAATATCAACAATTTAAACAGTTAAAATACGTGCCGTAAAAATGACGCGCTAAGGAATAAGCATGAAAGAGAAAGCTCAGTATCGCTGTCCATGGTTAGATACTTCAAAACCAGACTACGTGGATTACCATGACCATGAATGGGGCGTACCTGTGTATAACGATCACCTACTTTTTGAGTTTTTAACGTTAGAATCGGCACAAGCGGGGCTCAGCTGGTACACCATATTAAAAAAGCGCGCTAATTATAAAAACGCCTTTGCAAACTTTGACGTAAATAAAGTAGCGGCCTTTACTGAACACGACATAGAAAAATTAATGCAAAATGAGGGAATTGTTCGCAATCGCTTAAAAATAGCCGCAACAATTAATAATGCAAAGTGCTTCATTGCTATTCAAAAAGAGTTTGGCAGCTTTAGTGATTACCAGTGGCGGTTTGTTGGTAATAAACCTCAGGTAAACGATTTAGAGACGCTTGCGGATTACCCTGCAGTTACTGAAGCATCAACGTTATTTGCAAAAGATTTAAAAAAGCGCGGTTTTAAGTTTTTAGGCCCAACCACGGTGTATGCTTACATGCAGGCGTGCGGAATGGTTAACGATCATAGTAATAACTGTTTTAGGAAGGAAGAAGTTAAAAAGTTAGGGTTAAAGGTTAAAGGTTAAA
>NZ_PNCV01000085.1:0-3467 GCF_005886925.1 Pseudoalteromonas sp. S3260 | reverse complement strand
AACCTAGTGGGCTAAGTCAAAACCGAGCAACAAAGAGTAAATCGCTCCTAGACAGAACCCGAAGGGCAGCGCCTGTTTGGCATTGATGCTGCGTTATCGCCTATTTATGGGGAATAACCACACCACATAAGCTCTGCCTTGCCTAAATACCAAATAGACTGCTGAAAATTTAACCTTGAAAGGTCAACAGACCCTAATGAGCGCTTTAATTATCAATCATTATCTGCATTTGTTCACTAACCCAATTAAGTGCTTCGTGGTAAGCATCAGGCACATCATCACCTAAGTTAAGCTGTTGGGCTTTATCGTTAGCAGCGTGCCAGTTACCCTGCTCATAGAGGGTTACTAAGTTTAAATACTCAGCAAGCAGCCCTTCATTGTTTAACAGTGCCGCTTTTATCTCATTTGAAAGCGGTAGTTTAAGCATTACACTGTCCATCTCTTCATCTAGTATGGCATCCATAAGCGACATCATGCCGGCTAAAAACGCTATTCCAGTATCTCTAAGTTTGCCATGTGAAATTGCTAAAAGCTCACAAAAACGCGCGCGTGTTAGCGACAGCCTAATAAGCTCCAGAGGTTTGTCTGCAGAGACTTGTGCGGCAAATAATAAAGAGAGTAGTTTTTTTATTTCAGCCGCGCCCAATACAATAAGCGCTTGTTTTATAGTGTTTATTTCAAAGCGGCGAGCAAATGCTGCCGAATTTGAGTAGCGTAGCAGCTTATACGATAAGTTGACATCACGCTCAAATACATCGGTGATCTTCTTAAGATCCATTTCTACGCTGGAAGTTTCATAGAGTAGCTCAGCCAGTGCCATGCCCGATGGCGGTAATGCCTTGCTTTGCACCATTTCTGGTTTTGAAAAGAAAAAGCCTTGAAAGTATTCAAAACCTAGTTCAAAAGCTTGATTGTAAAGCGCGTAAGTTTCAACCTTTTCAGCAAGTAATTTTATATGTGGATAAGGTTTTAAATCCTCTATGATCGTTTTAACGTTTTCAATATCACAAGTTAAAAAATCGACTTTAATAATATCGATAAACGGATAAAAGTGCCGCCATACAGGTTGATGTGCATAGTCATCTAACGCTAGCGTATAGCCTTTTTCTTTTAGGTCTTTAACAATTGCCAATAAGCGTTTACCTGGCTGGACGGTTTCGAGTATTTCAATTACCACCCCATCTTTGTTTAAAAGGGTTGGGTAGCCTTTTAACAAGGTGTCTAAGGTAAAGTTAATATAAGCGGGTTTATTATCAGTTAAATCTTCTAAGCCAAAGTTAAATTGACTGCCTTCAATCAGTCTAGACGTGGCTTCATCGCCGTCAATATCTGGAAATACGTTATCAACTCCATCACGAAATAAAAGCTCATAGCCAATTAGTTCTTTATTGCGATCTAAAATAGGTTGCCGAGCAGCGTAAAAATACATATAGGATTCCGAAAGAGTAGAAATTGATTAACATTGTAATAATATATTGGAAAACATTCAAAATAGCATCGGTAAAATGAATTATTATTAATGAAATATCATGGCTTAGGTGATTTTTATTAATCTAAACTCATTGTTTTTTATTCTATTTGTTTTAAAAGCGAGCGAATAGATGGTTTTTTATCTACTTAAATTAGCGGGTTGGAGTTATTAGCAATTACCGTGTTATAGTTCAGTAGAAAGCTTTTATTCCAATACTGTCTTAATTATAAGATTTCAAGAGTCATTATTTGGATTACAAGCCTGTTATTACTTTTTTAAGTGGAGGCGAATTTGGAAACAGGAATGATTATTTCACTGGCATTATATTTTATTGTAATGCTGGGAATAGGACTATACGCATATAAGCAATCTACCAGCGATATATCAGGGTATATGCTAGGTGGTCGTAATTTAGCCCCCAGTGTTGCTGCCTTATCAGCGGGTGCATCAGACATGAGTGGTTGGTTATTAATGGGCCTACCTGGTGCAATGTATTTATTTGGGTTGAGTAAAGTTTGGATTGCAATTGGCTTAGTATTAGGCGCATGGGCAAACTATTTCTTAGTCGCCCCAAGACTGCGTGTTTATACTGAAAAAGCAAATGACTCTATTACCATCCCTGATTATTTTGCAAATCGTTTTGATGATAACAAGAATATCCTCCGTGTGATCTCTGCAATTGTTATTATTGTGTTCTTTACTTTGTATACTTCATCAGGCGTAGTCGCCGGTGGTAAGTTATTTGAAAATTCATTTCAGATGAGTTACGAAATGGGTTTATACATCACCACGGGTGTGGTTGTTGTTTACACCTTATTTGGTGGTTTTTTAGCGGTTAGCCTAACAGACTTCGTGCAAGGTTGTATTATGTTTATCTCCTTGCTTGCAGTACCTATCGCTACTTATATGATGCTAGATCAGCCATTTATGGATACTTTAGCAAATGCAAATTACCAGCAGTTGTTAAGTTCACCAAAAGCCAGTGAAATCCATTCATTGAATATGCTTGATTGGTTTGCTGGTGGTTCTACCATTGCTATTATTTCTGCGATGGCTTGGGGCTTAGGCTACTTTGGTCAGCCACATATTATTGTTCGCTTTATGTCTATTCGCTCAGTAAAAGAAATGCCAACCATGCGTCGTATTGGTATGTCTTGGATGACCTTATCTGCCATTGGTGCAGTATTTACCGGTTTATTTGGTGCTGCTTTTATGATTGAAAACCAAATGCCTATTGCCGATAAAGAGACCATTTTCTTAGTATTAGCTGAACTTATTTTCCACCCATTAATTGCTGGTTTCCTACTGGCTGCTATTTTAGCTGCGATTATGAGTACGATTTCATCGCAATTATTGGTGTGTTCAAGCTCGCTTACTGAAGACTTCTACAAGATTTACTTAAACCGCGATGCCTCGCAAACTGAGCTGGTGTTAGTAGGGCGTATTAGCGTAATACTGGTTGCGTTATTTGCTATTTACTTAGCGTATGACCGTAATAGTTCAATACTTGATTTAGTTAGTAACGCATGGGCTGGTTTTGGTGCTGCATTTGGTCCACTTGTCTTGTTTAGCCTTTACTGGAAACGTATGAACTTAAAAGGGGCTATTAGCGGTATGGTTGTTGGTGCTTTAACAGTGCTTGTATGGATTTATGCGCCTATTACCATTAACGGTGAGAGCTTAAGCAGTGTAATTTATGAAATCGTCCCAGGCTTCATTTTAGCGAGTATTGCTATTGTGGTAGGAAGCCTTGTGACAGCTGAACCGAAAAAAGAAATTACTGATCTGTTTGATGAAGTTGAATCGTCATTGTAACTGATTAGCTAACGTAAAGTGTTGGTTTTTATAAATGCCAATCAGTTTAACTGGTTGGCATTTTTTTATTGACTTACCTTTAGTAAAGACCATTCATCTCGTTTAAACAGCTGAGATTATGACGCTTAATCACCGATTACTCGCCTTTAGCTATTATTATTTAACCTGAACTCTGGATAAT
>NZ_PNCV01000084.1:0-4816 GCF_005886925.1 Pseudoalteromonas sp. S3260 | reverse complement strand
AATCAAGATACATCTAAGTCAGCAAGTATGGCGAGGAAAAAGAAAATGGCAGGGCTAGACGATGATTACCGCTCAACCCTGCTAGAGTCTGGGATTAAAATGCGCTAGCCGTGGCAGCTAGTCTCAATACTTTTGTTTTTTACTCAAATATCGCTATAACTGCAGTACATAAAATAAAAAGGGTCACTTATGAAATTTAGTCGAAGTCTATTTTTACCCATTGCCGCTATTGCGCTCACCCTAAGTAGCGCCTCGTTTGCCGATAATCAACGTCGTATTGATATTGACAGTAAAGTGGTTACCCAGCACAAAGCAAAAATAAATAATGAACGATTTTCTTACACAGTAGCAACTGGCACACAACCGGTATGGGATGACAAGGGAGACGCCATCGCAACCCTTCAATACACTTACTACACGCGCGATAAGGTCGATGATAGAACAAAGCGCCCATTACTTATTTCATTTAATGGTGGCCCAGGCTCAGCGTCAGTTTGGATGCATTTAGCATACACCGGCCCACGCGTTTTAAAAATTGACGACGAAGGCTACCCTATTCAACCTTACGGTGTTAAAGATAATCCTTACTCGGTTTTAGACGTAGCCGACATTGTTTACGTAAACCCTGTAAACACGGGTTATTCGCGTGTCGTTGAAGATAAAGATGGTAACCTTCTACCAAAGGATAAACAAAAAGAGTTATTTTTTGGTGTGAATGCCGATATAAAATATCTAGCAGAGTGGCTTAATACTTTTGTATCTCGCAATGAACGCTGGCGCTCTCCTAAATTTTTAATTGGTGAAAGCTATGGTACCACTCGTGTATCAGGCTTAGCGCATGAGCTACAAAATAGTCAATGGATGTACATTAACGGTGTTGTACTCGTTTCACCTACCGATATTGGTATTAAGCGCGATGGTCCTGTAAAAGCCGCTAACCGCCTACCTTATTTTGCAGCCACAGCATGGTACCACAAGGCATTAAGCGCTGATTTACAAGCTAAAGACTTAGACGAGCTATTACCTGAAGTGGAACAGTTTACCGTTAATGAGCTCATTCCCGCGCTTGCAAAAGGCGGATTTATTGCCCCAGATGAAAAACGTCGTATTATTAAAAAAATGGCCAAATATGCAGGTCTATCTGAAACATTTGTTAGTCAAAACAATTTAGATATTCCAACACAGTTTTTTTGGAAAGAGTTATTGCGTGAACGCGGACAAATGGTTGGTCGACTGGATTCGCGCTATTTAGGCATAGATAAACGCGATACCGGTGAGTCACCAGATTACTGGGCAGAGCTTACATCATGGCTGCACTCTTTCACTCCTGCAATTAACTATTATCTTCGTGAAGAGCTTAATTACAAAACCGATATCAAATATAACTTATTTGGTAACGTTCACCCATGGGACAGAAGCGGAAACAATACCGGTGAAAATTTGCGTTTAGCTATGGCTCAAAACCCTTATTTAAATGTGATGGTTCAGGCGGGTTATTTTGACGGTGCAACCAATTACTTTGATGCCAAGTACACCATGTGGCAATTAGATCCAAGTGGTAAAATGCAAGATAGGTTAAGCTTTAAAGGCTACCGCAGTGGCCATATGATGTACTTACGCCACGCAGATTTAGAAAGCTCTAATAACGATTTACGCGAGTTTATAAAACAGTCTTTACCCAAAGACGGTGAATCCGCTAAATACTAATTAGCTTATATCCACTTAAAAAAGTGACCACTTAGGTCACTTTTTTGCTTATAACCGCGGCAATTCGCCATGTGTGCAATCCCCAGTACGGATGACGGTTGGCTTTGCTGTGTACTGCTTTGTCGTGAGTATTTCAGCTAGATTTATTAGCGTGTTAAAGGTGCTTTTTAGAGCGACTCGGTTATTTAGCCAATTGGGTATACTTCCGCCTGGTAACGCATAAACCTGATAGTCAATATGCAAGTTATTCGCTTGCTGAGTCAGTAACCACGTCGCATCTAATGTGCTTATTCTTACTACCCCTTTAGTTTGAGGTAAAAAATCAGGACGGGCATGAATACTAAGTTGAGTTTGCAACGCGCTGCGTTTCGTATAGCACGAATACGTGACTAAATCTCTATTTGCAACGGGCCAAGGGGAGTCAATAAAGCTGTAAACAAGGTTTTCTGAGGGGCTTAAATATTTCAGTAATTTTACTTTAGCAATATTTTCTATCCAGCGGGGAGCAGCATCGGTATCACTGAATAAGGCGATTAAATCTTCTGCTGTGGTATTTTCACCACCGTTTCAGCTTTCATTTTCAAGGTATCGTCAGTTAAACGCTGAAAATAAACACTTACCCCTTGTTTGCTTTCGTAAAGTTGCCAAGATGGCTGTGAACACACATTGGTAGCAAAACACAAAAGTGAAAAAATCATGCACTTTTGCAGCAAAGTCCGGCTACAAAAGTGCTTAGCCATTAAAGCCAATAAGGTTCTGTATCAAATGAAGCATGTCGACTTTGCTCCATGGCACTGACTAAAAAGTCAGATTTTTGCTCTAACCATAGTTGTATTTTTGCTAGTTGAGCATCTTCTTGCCCGCCACACAGCTGTTTTAAATAATCAAGCGTGCTTAACTCATACATGCCATGAGAAATATCGAGCCAAGGAAGCCTAAATTCTAATCGTTCATCTTTATTAAACAGTGCACCTAAACAGTTACCACTGAGTAAGCTATTTTCTAACTGAGTACGAAAATTTAAATAATCATTGCCCGCTAAACTTTGCTCTTTAGGCAATAAGCGGTGTAAATTTTTCCAATCTTTATCAAATAAACGATGAGCAATATCAATAACGGGCTGCTCAGCGTTTTGTAGCTCTGCTTGGCTCCAGTCTTTACGCCACTGCTTATTTATCAGCCACGTTGTTAAGCTCAGCAATAAACGGTTGTAGCGTGCACTATGAAAAAGCGCAAAAATATCATCAATACTCGGTTGTAACTCTTTTAAATCGTTAATAACTTGAGCTAAGGCGGGCGCACTGTTTATTTTTTTATAAAAAGCATGGCGCTTAGAAGTATAAGTTTTTAACTGAATGGCATTTTCAACCCATGCTAATTCACTCAATAACCACTTTAGCTCCGTTCTGAGGTGCTCGGTACTGTCTTTACTAACAATATCATCAAATAACCAAAAGTTGTGGCGAATTAAGCTAATGCCGTCGGTTACACGTTTTAATGTTTTTAAACTTGGCTTATCGAAATAGCATTGCTCGTGTTTTTGCACAAAGCGAATACCAAAGCCCATAGCTTCAATAAGGGCTTGCTCTTGAGTGGCTTGCTTATTAAGTTTCACAAAACCGATAGATTTACTCGGTTGAAGCGGCGTGTCATCCGCAAGGCGGTAGCCTCTTGCTGCTTTTGAATAGAGCCCTAAACGAATGCTGTTTTGGCTCACTAATATATCTGCAAAAGCAAATAGCTCGTCTCGGCTACCTTCAACCAGCTCGATTTCAAGCTCGCTGATGATCTCTACCTTACCTGACGCAGCAATTTCACCTTTATCTAATACCACTTCAATTTTGGCACCATTTTGCGTTTCAATTAACCACGTACGGCGGATAAAATTAGTACTAAATATAGGGTAGAGGTTTTGTGATATAACATCAATTTGCATGCCATGAGGCCAAATTGATGAATCAAACGCCATTAAATTAGGTCGATTTGTTTCTATGGGAAGGTTATATTCTGGACGTTGATGTAATCCCCCCACCACGTCTCCTGCAAGCTTAATTGTTTGCTCACAGCGCTCGTCTGTACAACGCGTTCTAAAGCCAATATCGAGTGCTCTCAGCTCTCTGCTTGGTGTATCATAATAAGCATTTTGCAAACTTTTAGAAGGTTTGTTTGTGACTTTTTTTGCAAATTGAGTAATTAGTGAGGGGATCAGTGGAATGACGTCATCTGATACCAAAAACTTCAGTTCTATCTCAGTATCCATTAGGCTTGCGGATTACCCTTAAAATTAATAAGTGCTCAAAATAAACAAAGCAGACCTATATTGCAAATTTTTTAGTCATAAACACGCAAGCAAAATGCTTTGGTTACAATATCTATCTTGCTATTAAACTATTAAATCCATACTATCTATATACTTATGCGAAATAAAAATCACGTTCACAACAGACACTGCTAGATTAACAAGGTAGATAAATGCTAAAACACTGTTTACTATGGCTGCTTTTAACAGCCGCCCCGTTTATGAGCCAAGCAGAGGAAGCTCAATCAACGCCGCCTACTAATGCTAAAACAGCTTATATAATCGATAACTTGTATACTTTTATGCGTTCAGGCGCCAGTAAAGACTATCGCTTACTCGGTTCTATTGATGCAGGCACGCAACTGACTTTATTATCTGATGAACAAAACGGTTTTATAAAAGTTAAAGATGATAAAGACCGTGAAGGCTGGGTAGAGGCTAAATTCATCAGCGAATCAGCTGGTTTAAAGCAGCAGTATCAAGCGCTTAACAGCGAAATTAGCGCTATGCAAAATAAATTACGCCAAGCGCAAGTAGAATTACCTGAACTACAAGAACAAAACTCACAGCTAACCGAACAAAATGCTCAGCTGTTAGCACAAATAAATCAATTACAAGACTCGCTTGCTCAAGAACAACAATTAAAGCAAGCAACCAGTGCTAAAGAAAAGCGTCAGCTACTCACTTATGGTGGTGCTATTGCATTTTTAGGTTTGTTCTTAGGAATTATTTTAACTATTGTGTTATCGCGCAGAAAACGCTATGAAGGTTGGGCGTAAGCGCCACCTATATTGCAGGCATAAAAAAAGC
>NZ_PNCV01000083.1:0-64632 GCF_005886925.1 Pseudoalteromonas sp. S3260 | reverse complement strand
TGGTTGGCCGGACGCTTACAAAAGAAGGTTCGAGGTGAAAGGTATTAGGTTAAAGGAAGAGAATTGAGCAGACCCAATTCCACGACATACTAATGCGCTGTCGCTGCAAAGTAGTATACGTACTCCAAATCCAAGTCAGTGTTAAGCCTAAAGCCCTCAGTTTTGAAGTATCATTATCAGCCCAGCTACTCTTTACTGAACTCAGCTATTCACCTCGTACTTTAAACTAGTCCCTAAATTATCATCTTGTTGCAATTTCATTGTTGGTTTAATAACTGTCCTGTGTAAAACTATCGAAGATAATTTAGAAAATCAGGTGACATGAATGTCGAATATAAAAGCTTGGAAACTTCTCAGCCTGTTTTGTTTGTTTACAGCACTGATTGGTTGTCAATCTAAAGAAGAACAGCTACAACAAACAATTCAAGAGTCCATTAAAAAGGCCGATGTCGAGCTTACCCAGCTTGGTAAAGCACTTGATAATGGTAGTATACGCAATGCGACTATTCTTAAAGAATACAGTCGTATCCTTAAACAGCAACAACCTGAACTCAGTAAAGTTGTTGATGTTGTTAGCCTTGATGCCACACGCCAGGGAGCGCTTTATAGTGGTTTAACCCAGCGCCTTGATGACATTAAGGGTAATTACTTAATTCCTCCTTACGAAGATACGCTATACAATATTGATTTATTGCGTGAGGCAGCAAAGCCAACGTTATTTTCTGATGCCTTAACCGATCCTATAAATATGCTTGCGGATATGTCGAATGGTTCTTTAGCACGAGTTGGTGCTATAAGCCAAAAAGCTGAAGGCCAAGGGGTGGGTAACCAAATGGTAGGTAACCCTAACTATGGTAATTGGCAAACGAATAGTAGTGGTATTAGCTTTTGGCAGTGGTATGGCATGTACCGTATTTTGGGTGATGTATTTGACCGAGTTGAATACGGAAGTTGGAGTAAGCGCCGTAAGTACAGTTACTACAATGATTATGGTCGTACTCGTTACTCAAGCCCTAAACAAATAAAAACCCAAAGTGCCTTAGAAACACGTACACGACAATCTTACCAACGCCAAGGCAAGCAGTTCACTAGTCCTTATGCGAGTAAAAAAACAGGTGCATCAGGTTTGAGTCGCAGCAGTTACACGCCGCCTAAAAGTCGCAGCAGTTACTCAAGAGCGAGTAGTTATAGCAGTAATTCAGGATCGGTTCGTAATAGCAGTAGCAGAACCTCGCGCGGCGTAAGTCGTGGTAAGTAAAGAATAACGTTGGAGTTAGAATAATATGTATGAATTTAATGGAATAACTATGTGGTCTTTGCAAGCACTGTCTGTGGACTTTGCAATTATCATCTTACTGTTTGTGAGCCTAAAGTATATTAAAGGTTGGGTGTCTAATTTACATGCTAATGATGAAATTACCGAGCGAGATAACTTTGCATTTGGAATAAGCTTTGCCGCTGGTTTAGTCGCACTTGCGATTGTATTAACGGGCGTGAGTAGTGGTGCTTTTGCTGCTACGTTACAAAAAGAAGCTCTGTTAATGCTTGGCTATGGTGCATTAGCAATTCTGCTTATAAAGCTGGGTCACTTTTTTCAAGATAAAGTGGCGCTGCGTAAAGTGAGCTTACATAACGAAATAGTCAAAGGTAACGTTACTGCGTCAATTATTGATTTTGGCCATGTAGTAAGTGTTGCTGTGGTTATTCGCTCTGCGCTTTTATGGGTGGCAACAGAGGGCTGGCACGGCATCCCTATTGTTATTGCTGCGTTTGTCATTGGTAGTGTGGTGTTACTTTTAGTAAGCCAATATCGCGTGCAGTTATTTAAGCGTACCAACAAAAGTGGCGACTGCCTACAACAGGCTATTGTTGATGGTAATTTAGCAGTAGGTGTTCGTTATGCAGGCTTTTTAATTGGTAGTGCATTAGCCATTACTGCTGCAACAGGCATTGCTCCTTATGCTGCTGACAATATTAATGCGAGTTTACTTTACTGGGCGCTAAGCGCCGTTGTTTGTTTGGTTGCTTTCATTTTACTGCACTTACTGACGATTAAAATCATTCTTGCTGGCTGTAATATTTCAGATGAAGTGAATCGTCAAAAGAATGTGGGTGTTGCCGCTATTTCTGCAGCTGTGTCATTTGCTGTCGGGATCACTATGGCCACACTACTGGGTGCATAATCACGTGTCATCAACTCAAGCTTCCCCAAGTAAATTTAAATTATTTGGGCATGATATTTTACTAATCACTGTTATGGCCGTACTCGCAGGATGCGGCCTTATTTATGAATACTTACTTTCTCATTACGCTGGCCGAGTACTCGGCTCAGTTGAGAGTGCAATTTACGCCATGATAGGCACTATGATTGTAGCTATGGGGATGGGTGCATTTTTAGCGCGTTGGTTTAAAGATGCCTTCACCGCATTTGCTTGGCTAGAGAGTATTATTGCGCTCATAGGTATGGGCTGTATATTAGCCATTGCCAGCATTATTGCCGTGAGTTATTCCCTCCCTCATTTATTATCAAGTATTTTTAATATTCCACCTGACGTCATTCTTAATGGTTACGTGTTTCAAAAGCTGCAAGAGTGGTCTCGCTTTTTACCTTATGTATTTGGCTTAATATTAGGGCTATTTATTGGTATGGAAATACCGCTTATTGCGCGTATTCGCCAGCATATTTATGGACGTTTTTTAGAAAATAACGCCGGCACTATATATGGGGCTGACTATATTGGCGCTGGTATTGGCGCGGCAATTTGGGTGAGTATTATGCTCGCGATGCCAATAATGCAAGCCGCCGCTTGGACAGCGCTATTTAATATTATTGCCGGACTTGCCTTTTTATGGCGTTACCATAGCTATGTACGCTTTGCTAAGTTGTTATTGGTTTGCCATATATTACTGCTGGTGTTATTCGCTTTTATTTTGCAGTTTGGTAGTAGCTGGATGGATAACCTAAGTAACGTACTATACAAAGATAAAGTTATTTACTCTCAGGCGACTAAGTATCAACATGTGGTGCTAACAGAGCGTTTAAGTAAAAATCAGCCTCAGCCAATTACTGATCTATATTTAAATGGTCGTTTGCAGTTCTCTAGTATTGATGAACAAATATATCACTCAATGCTTGTTTATCCTGCAATGCTCGCCTCTAATCGTCATGACCGTGTTTTGATTATTGGTGGCGGTGACGGATTGGCTATGCGTGATGTATTAAAGTGGCCGGTTAAAGAAGTTACATTAATTGATTTAGATGGCCAGCTACTGAATTTATTTGGCCATAAAGACGATAAATTTACACCGCCAGAAGAGATTAAACAGCGATTGGTGGCACTCAATAATGAATCGATGCATGACCCGCGAGCAAATATTATTGTAGGTGATGCATTTTTAGAAGTCGAAAAGCTACTGGATCAGTCAAAGCAGTTCGATACTATTTTAATTGATTTGCCAGACCCTAATCACCCCGATCTGAATAAGATGTACAGTGATTACTTTTATAATCATGTACGCCAATTATTGGCGCCGGATGGTGCTATGGCTGTACAGTCAACATCACCTTATCATGCGAAAAAGGCATTTTTAAGTATTGCTAAAACAGTGAAAGCCGCGGGCTTTGATTATGTAGAGCAGTACCAGCAAAACATCCCTTCGTTTGGTCAATGGGGTTGGACTATTGCGACTAAAATGGGGCAGTCACCTAGTACACGTATTAGTAATATAACCGATATGCCAGTCCCGTCTCGATGGATTAGTAAAAAATATTTATTAGCGAGTTTTGCATTTCCTAATAACTATTTTGAACAAGTGAACGATATTGAAGTCAATAGGTTAGGTTCTGGTCGCTTGTACGATTACTACCGAGCAGCTTGGCAAATAGAAAGTGAATTGTATAAAAATTAATAAAACATGGTTGACATAATATGTCGATCATGCGAATCTTAACTCAGACATAATATGTCATATGACGAAAAGGCAGAGACATGGAATTAAATGAACTTTCAATAAAATTAGCGTCTTTTGAAACCGAGGGTGCTAACTTTGAGTCTTTCTTGATTGCCAATCCAGGTGAGCAAGATGTTTTACAAGTCATTGTTGATGGAAATGACGAACTTCCAATTTTTGTTACTCAAACACAAGAGCAATTACTATGTATTAGCTACTTGTTTGACGAAGATGAAGTAAAGAGTGAATTACGCAACGAGTTAAACGAAACATTATTACGTTTAAACGTGCCGATTCCACTGAGTGCATTTGCTAAGATCGATAATAAATACGCGATTTTTGGTGCACTGTCGGTAAATTCATCTCTAGATGATGTTACCCACGAACTAGTGACATTAGCTGATAACGCTATAGATGCACTAGAAGCCGTGACCTTATATTTAAACGATTAGTAGCTAGTTAGTGGAGTTAAGATTATGAGTATTTTAAAAAAATTATTTACAGCAGTACGTGGCGGCGCCCGTGAAGCAGGCGAAGCAATTGTTGATGCGAACGGTATTCGTATTTTTGAACAAGAAATTGCCGATGCACAAAATGCACTGAATCGTGCTAAAAAAAGCCTGACAGAAGTAATGGCTAAAGAGATGCAAACTAAGCGTAAAATTAGCGCAGTAGATGCATCAATTGCTGAGCACGAAGCGTATGCAGGTCAAGCCCTTGAAAAAGGGAATGAAGCATTAGCATTAGAAATTGCAGAAAAAATTGGTGACTTTGAAGCTGAGAAAGCTGAACACGAGCAAGTATTAGCGGGCTTTACTAATCACATAGTGACATTGAAGCAGCAAGTTAAAGATGCTGAAAAATCAATTAAAGAAAACCAGCGTCAGCTTACTATGGTTAAAACCACAGAAAGCGTTCAACAAGCGACAATGGCTGTAAACAGCACGCTTAATACTAATAATTCATCAATGACATCGGCGCGTCAGTCGCTTGAGCGTATTAAGCAACGCCAACAAGACCGTACTGATCAATTAGGTGCTGCAAAGTCTCTAGAAGCAGATGTTAATGGCGACGATTTAAAAGCTAAAATGGCTGAAGCGGGTATTGGTGATACAAATCCAAAAAGTGCTGATATTTTAGCGCGCATTAAAGCGAAGCAAAATAGCTAACATTTAGAACCATATTAAAAAGGTAACCGAGTTTCGCTCCGTTACCTTTTTTGCTTACAGAGGCACCTTATATGTTTAATTTTTTCAAATCTAAAAAAAAGCCAGAACGTCAGCTTAATCACGCGAGTGACCTTAAAAAAGGCGACATGTTTACGGTCATTGATTCGTTTGCTTATCCTTCTTGGCTTAAAGGTCAAACGTTGCGCGTTATTGATGTGCAAACGTATCAGTACCAACACAGCAGTGATACTGAATTTGTACTTGAAACTAACACCGGTCAAGTGGTGTTTTTACAAATAGAGCAAAATGATGGCGAACAGTGGGCAAACTTCTCTATAAAAATTCAGCGTGATGAAGTTGAAGAGATCTTTGGTCTTGATGAATTTGCGCGTATTTTTGATGAAGAGTCGTTAACACATATCACGGTACAAAATACCCCTGAGCGTTTTATGCAATTTTTAGCGAAAAGCTATCAACAAAGTGAATCGCCTTATGTATGTTATTTTCATAATAAAGACTTTCGTGGCCAAACGCTGCCTCGCTATGAGCAAGAAGGTGGTGAACCATGCGAAATGATTTGCTTAGCCTCTCCTGATGAAGGGCATAGCGTTAATATAGAGATTTGGGAGGGAGGTGAAACAGAAGTCTCACTGACGTTAACTCGCCCAATTAGCGATATTGTTGATTTGTTTCCTGGAGATGCTCAGTGAGTGATGCTAAAGACAAGTGGTTGCGCCAAGAGCAAGCTGTGCGCGCCACGCAAATGGCATTTGATTTGAGTAGTGAGGTACAAAAGTCGATAAAAAAACAAGCTATCGATCAAGAGCTCACTCCCTCAGATATGATCCGTAAAATTTTAGGTCTTGATGTAAAGTCTAAAAAAACACGGCAACGACTATCGTTTAATTTAAATGATGACGAAATAGCGCAATTGGCTAGCCGGTTTGAAGTGGCAGTAGATGATAAAAGAGCGGTAAAGCAACAGGTAGCAGAGTTACTCATTGAGCATACAAAAAAGACTAAGTAACCCTTTTGCCTTCTTTATGTAAAATACTTACACTGGGGCTATTATTTTCTAAAAAAGTGCCGCTGTGAATATCTTATTGATTGCCTACTTACTCATGTTTGCTTTATTTGGCACGGCGGCAAGCTACTTCGTGCGTTTTATATATGCTTACTGGATACAGAAAAAAATGCCACTGGAATACATTTTTAAGGCAGGTGTGTGTATTTTCATGGTGGTGGTTATTTCGGTGTTAATACCACTATTAGATTAACACCGAAACGAACTGCTACTGGTAGTTAACTGTTTTACATTGATTATCAATACATAAAGAGTGGACTTCTAACACTGGTGAACAGTCTTTGAACTCAAGCATTGCATTATCTAGTTGTTCTTGCTCAGTGATTTTTTTGCGCTAATTGCTCTGCTTGTTCTTGAGAGTGATTTAATGTTGAGCACACAACATACTTACTCGGCCCCCCACAGACACGCGAGCCAACACCTAACATTGATAGCTGGCTGTACAGCTTTTATTACTTGTAAGCTCATTAAGTTGAGTATTTAAAACAGATTCACTCGCGTTTTGAGCTTTGCTTGATGTTAGTGCACTACTGCAACCGCTAAGCAGCATAGTCATAACAACACAGGTAGCTGATAGCTTAATTACGGATGACAAACAACTCATAATCTAATCTTTAAAATACACTTACCGCAGAGCCTTCAAGTTTAACACATTTATTTTCAACACACTGAGTGCTTGGCGCAGTTAAATGTTGGCAAATACTCATCATGCCTTTTTGCACATTATAGGTACTTTCTAATTGAGTGATAGTATCGCTTAGGGCTGAAACCTGCTCTTGGGGTGCGCTTTGTGTAGAGTACACAATGTAATCACTTGGTCCACCACAGGCACGGCTACCAACAGCACTGACTTTACACTGTGAACTAGTTGAACATTGTTTATCTGCTATGAGGTTATTTAATTTATTTTTTGCTGTTTTAATATCATCAAGCGACACTTCCTTTGCAGCATCAACCGGTAGTTGCTGTGCTATTTTATTTTCTCTATTCGCTTGTGGTAGTTTTTGTTGTGGTATCGGCGTAGACGTGTTTTCTACCGTATTGGTTTTAGTTTGCTCAGTTTCATTTGAGGTGGTTTCTAAGCAAGCTGTTAAGCAAAGCGGTAGCAGTAGAGCGAGTAATGGAGTACGCATAATCGTTCCTGATAGTGATGAATTATTCATCACTATCATACACGGTGCATTTATTACGGCAATAAAAACTCTACTATCAATATATTAAAGCGCCATTAATGGCGTTTTTACATTAACCCACCTTGGGTTAATTTAGCTGGATTGAGTAATGCCTCTAA
Source organism: Pseudoalteromonas sp. S3260 (assembly GCF_005886925.1). Taxonomy (NCBI): domain Bacteria; kingdom Pseudomonadati; phylum Pseudomonadota; class Gammaproteobacteria; order Alteromonadales; family Pseudoalteromonadaceae; genus Pseudoalteromonas; species Pseudoalteromonas sp. S3260. The sequence goes on along the minus strand of NZ_PNCV01000083.1, from coordinate 57,137 downwards.
TTCTGAGCGAGATAGGTCTGTCTCTTGCTCAGCGATATCAATAATTGGCTTTGCTTGCTGGTAAGCTTGTTTGGCAATTTTTGCTGCTTTTTCATAGCCAATAACTGGGTTGAGTGCAGTAACTAAAATAGGATTTTTAGTCAGCGCTTTATCAATCTGTGCTTGATTAACTTTAAAGCTAGTTATGGCTTTATCCGCTAGTGCTTGCGCACTGTTAGCAAGTATCTCTGTACTTTGCAGGATATTATAAGCAATCACGGGTAGCATTACGTTAAGCTCAAAGTTGCCAGCTTGGCCTGCTACGGTAATTGTGGCGTCGTTACCGATTACTTGCGCACTAGCCATTGCAGCGGCTTCTGGGATCACCGGGTTCACTTTGCCAGGCATAATGGATGAACCAGGCTGCAATGCTTCAAGCTCTATTTCACCAAGTCCCGCAAGCGGCCCTGAATTCATCCAACGTAGATCGTTGGCTATTTTCATTTGCGCAACGGCATAGACTTTCAGCTGCCCTGATAAAGCCACAATGGCATCTTGCGATCCAATATTATAAAAAAAGTTATCACTGGGGATAAAGTTAATCCCTACTTTTTCACTTAGCTGTTTGGCAAATAGAGCGGCAAATTGTGGGTCGGCATTAATACCTGTGCCGACCGCTGTTCCCCCCTGAGCCAGTTCACAAACACGTATTAGTGCATGCTCAATACCGCTGGCTGCGTGCTTTACCTGCGATTGCCATGCGCTGAGTGTTTGCTCAAAGGTCACTGGCATTGCATCCATTAAATGAGTGCGCCCAGTTTTAACTATATGACCGATGCCTGCTTTTTTCTGCTCTAAGGCGTCGGCTAAGTTTGCTAGTGCTGGCAGTAATTTTTTATCAACACTGATAGCACTGCTTAAGGCGATTGCAGTGGGAATAACATCATTCGAGCTTTGTCCCATATTCACATCGTCGTTAGGGTGAATAGGTTGATTAGCATGTTTTGAAGCCAAACTTGCAATAACTTCGTTGGCATTCATATTTGAGCTGGTACCTGATCCCGTTTGAAAAATATCAACGGGGAAATGCTCATAATGCTGACCATCAATAATTTCTTGGCAGGCATGCTCGATTGCATTTGCTTTTGTTTTATCTAAATGGCCCAGCTTTAAATTGGTTAATGCTGCGGCTTGTTTTATATACGCTAAAGCAATAATAAATTGCTGTGGCATGGTGAGGTTGCTAATCGTAAAGTTATTAATGGCGCGTTGGGTTTGTGCTTTATAAAGTGCGTTAACGGGTACGTCGAGTGTGCCCATGCTATCTGATTCTGTTCTAAAGTTACTCATTAGTACTCCTAAAAAAGAGAATATATGACATTAAACTACGCTATAAAAAAGATATGGTGCTGTTATTGCTATTTACAACGGTATAGCTAAAAAGTAGGGGGCGTCAAGGCAAGTTAACAAGTGGGATTAAAACTAAAAAGTCGGCTTAAACGGATTTTAAGTCGACTTAAATAATGTATTTATATAAACAGCCAGTCATAAGGCTAAACAGAACTTTAATTGTAGCCAAGAATAAATATTTGGTCTGTTTCATGTTTGTTTTGTGCCTTTTGAGTGTGTTTTACATGAGAAAGTAAGTCGATAACCGTTGCTCTACAATCTGTTTCATGACTCGTTTTATCTAGGCTTTTATCGGTAATTGCCATTACAGCGTCTACGGCGGTATAGGGTGAAATATACATAATGTTATCCTTTTGTCGTTTAGTACTCATTAAGTGAGTAATTTAATAAAAGCATATAGCGTACCAGCTCGGTAAATATAATTTAACGTATTGAAATTAAAGTTATTTTATTATTTTGGTCAATTTACTCACGACAGAATAGTTGAAATTTGTTTTACTATTGTGCATTCATTTGCAATTTAGGTGCATCAGTATGACCAAACCATTTTCACAAGCCTGCGAAAATAATAAAAATCATATACTTAAGGCTTTGCAGCCTGCATTGCAAAATGCAGCATCAGTACTTGAGATAGGCTCGGGGACGGGTCAGCATAGCGTTTTCTTTGCCAAAAAATTGCCACATTTACAATGGTATACCAGTGATCGAGAGGTTAATCATCAAGGAATAAAGTTATGGCATGATGAGGTGCAACTGGCAAACTTGCATCCGCCTTTATTGCTTGATCTAAACGATCCTTGGCCAGTAAATAAAGTGGATGCGATATATACTGCTAACACTTTTCACATAGTGAGCTGGGAGTTAATTACGCGTTTTTTTGCTGGAGTAAATCAGCACTTAAACCAGCAAGGGGTGGTGTGTGTATATGGCCCTTTCAAATATAAAGGGGAGTTTACCAGCCCCAGTAATGATGAATTTAATAGTTTATTGCAAAGTCGCGATCCGCTTAGTGGTATTCGTGATTTCGAAGCGGTTGAGCAACTTGCAGTGCAATCTGGGCTTAAGTTACTTAGCGATACTGCGATGCCTGCAAATAATCAGTTACTCATTTTTAAACGGCAATAAAGTGCTGCATTGTTGTTTATAAATATCGATATGTTGGCGTTCGCGTTTTAAGTAATCTGCAATAGCATGATTAAAATCGGGGTGAATAATATGATGAGCAGAATAAGTAGTAATGGGTTGAAAGCCGCGTGCTATTTTATGCTCACCCTGAGCACCGGCATTAAAACAGTGAATATTATGCTTAATCGCATATTCAATTCCTTGGTAGTAACACAGCTCAAAGTGAAGAGAATCAACCTCTTCGCTTGCTCCCCAATAACGCCCATAAAGGGTATTGTCACCAATTAAACTTAATGTGGCGGCAATCACTTTATGGTCTCTTTTGGCTAGCATAATGAGCAATTTGTCAGCCATTAAAGCGTGTAACAAGCTAAAAAAATCACTGTTTAAGTAGCCTAAATGACCCGATCGTTTTAAATAAGTGCGTTGATAAAACTCACAAAAAAGCTGCATTGTAGCGGTAGTGATTTTCTCGCCTTTGAGCCATTCAATACTGATATTTTGCTCTGTGATTTTAGCGCGCTCTTTTTTAACGGCTTTACGCTTTCGGGCATTAAAGGTTTTTAAAAAATCGTCAAAATCTTTAAAGTTATTATTAAACCATTGAAACTGCACGCCGATTCTTCGCATAGCACCGGTATCATAAAGATGGGTGGCTTGTGCTTTGTCGCAAAAGTTTACATGCCAGCCTGACCATGCCTGTTCTACGCAGTGGCTTTTAAGTTGCTCTGTTATGTACTTATACACTAGCTTTGGATTGCTATGCATAATACGTATTCTTTGTCCCTCAATCGGGCTAAAGGGAATACCACATAGCCATTTAGGGTAATAATCTAAGCCATTTTTTTCATAAGCTTCAGCCCATGCCCAGTCAAATACATATTCACCGTAGGAGTGCGCTTTTAAGTAGCCAGGGGCAAGGGCAACTAGTTTATCGTCTTCATAAACGGCTAAGTGGTGAGGCTGCCAACCTGTTTTTGCGCTTACACATTGGCTTTGCTCAAGTGCATATAAAAAAGCGTGTTGAGTAAAAGGGTCATTACCAAAAAAATAATGCCATTGTGTTGCGTCAATTTGGTTGATGCTATTAAACCATTGATGTGAAAAGTGGCTCATAATGCTTTGCCTACTATTTTTTAAGTGGGTTGCTGATTAATTTTGGTAATAGTGCGACAGCCATATTTGGTTTTCTATTTTCGATAAATCTTTATGGTTTATCTGGCGCAATATATTGAGATAGGCACTGTATGAGCTTATCGAGTTCGAGAGGTTTTGCAAGATGTTCGTTAAAACCAATTGCTAAGGCATTGGCTTTATCTTCAGGCATTACATCAGCAGTTAAGGCAATAATTGGTAATTGCTCAGTACTTTTCATTTGACGTATCAAGGCGGTGGCTTGGTAACCGTCCATAATCGGCATCTGGCAATCCATTAATACTAAATCGAAGTCATTTACTTTAACTTGTTCTACTGCTAATTCGCCATTTTCCACTAGTGTTGGTGTAATCCCTAAAGAGCTAAGCATTGCTTTTATGACTAATTGATTGACGCTGTTATCTTCTGCAACCAGTATTTTTAGTTTACTTAAATTAACATGCTGGTGTGTGTGCTTTGACGTTACTTGTTGTGCTGCACATGTATTTAACTCGACAGACAGAGTAAAAGTAGAGCCCTTACCTGGCTCGCTTTGTACGCTGATATCTCCAGACATTAATAAGCTAAGTTCTTTTGCGATTGCTAAACCAAGCCCTGTCCCACCAAATTTACGTGATGTTGAGCTATCAGCTTGGGTGAACGCATCAAATAACTTACTTTGCTCTGATAGCGCAATACCGATACCCGAGTCCCTAATAGCCAAGGTAATTTGATGACGTTTATCGGCGATCTCCTTGCTGTATGCGCTAATACTTACTTCACCTTCGTAAGTAAACTTAATAGCGTTACTACACAGGTTTAATAAAATTTGCTCAATTCGCATAACATCACCTTCAAACCAAATGTCGGTTGGTAATTGGTTATCAACTTTCCAGTTAATACCTTTTTGTTCAGCGCTTTGCTCGAACATACTACTGATCCGAGCAAGAAGAGCATTCAAATCAAAAGGAGCAACTTCTAAGGTTAGTTTTTGTGATTCAATTTTAGAGATATCGAGTACATCATTGATTAAACTTAATAATGAGTTAGATGCTAAATTAATTTTATTTAAATAATCAGAAAGAGTTTCAGGACTATCTTCATTTTTAGCTAAGGTTGAAAAGCCGATCACAGCGTTAAGCGGGGTGCGAATTTCATGGCTCATATTTGCTAAAAACCGGCTTTTAGCTTGATTTGCCAAATCAGAATGCTGTTTAGCCTTAACGAGAGAGCGAGTACGCTCTGCTACCAAACGTGAAAGTGCAAGGTGTTGATGATTAAACAACAGTAATATAAGTAAAATGAGTGAGCTTACAATGACCTGTAAAATAAGTAAAAAGAGTGTCATATTATTAGTTTGATGCGGTAAGAATTCATCTTTAATCGCTAAATCTACTAGCCATGTTTGTCCTGCAAAATTAATTTCGATAGTTGTAAGTTTATTGCTTTTGGTTGGTTTGTTTTCGACGTTTGAATAAAACGGATTAATAGCATTGGCTTCATAAATAGCGATATTAAACATTTTATTTTGTGCTTTGGTAAGCGATTGAGCAAGTATGTTTTTCACTAAAAATACGCCTGTTGCGTAGCCTTTAATTGATGCAATCTCATTATTTTGTTGATACACAGGAGAAAATAATAAATACGCGGGTTCAGGTCGTTGTGTTTGAACTAATTGAATTATTTTAGTACCGACAGGGCGATTTTTGATACGTGGATCGAGTAAAGTCTCACGACGATCTTTACGAGAGTTGAGATTAAAACCTATGGCGGATTGGTTTTCTGACAAAGGAGCAATATAAGTGATAATCACCAATGGATCGTTGTTTGATAATGGGGCGCCTTTAATGCTCGGAACAAAGTTGTGTGTATTATAAATTTCATCAAGCTGTTTGTTAAAGTCACTGACCTGAGCCTGGTTAATTTTGCGGTTCCATGAAAATGCTTTAATAAATGAATGCTCAGCCAATAGTTGAGCACTGTAACTATCAAACTCTTGCTTGCTTAAAGTCGGTGTTGATTGTATTTGGCTTGCAAGGCTTTGTACGGTTATTTGACTGAGGTTTAAATTGCTCAGTAAACTGTTTTCAATGATAGATGTTTCGCGTTTGGCAATTTGTATCGCATTTGAATAACTCTCTTGATTATATAGCTTTGTGGTAAAAGCTACAGAGATGAATAATACCGAGCAAACTGCGATGGTAGGTAGTGGGGTGAAGTAATGTCGTTTAAATTTAGGTTGTAATAACGCCAATATAAAAGGAGTTGCGATCAGCACACCAAGAGAATCACCAAGCCACCAAAAAGTAACATTTCTCCAATGATTATCAATACTGTAAGCAGGGTTAAACTGACTTAAAGCATAGACGCCAATATTGGCCGATATTAGGCTAACGACAATACCAACGATAAAAATAAAATAAATTATTGATTGGCGCTTCTTTAAAAACAGCGGATGACCTAGCCAGTATTTTAAAAAAGCTGCGCCAATCATCCCTTGTAGTACAGCACCAAAGCCGATTAGTAACACCTGCTCTAATGTATTGCCAATTAAAACTTGATCAGTAATAACGTTATCACCGGTACTTAAATTAAAGGCGACAGAGGCAATAAATAATGCCGGAATAAAACGCCACCACCAGATAAAACAGCCAACTAGGGCAATACCTGCAGGGAGCCAGATAGGGATTACTTGTGATTGGAAGGCAAAATTAGTTAATAACTTACCAGTTGCAAAATAAGCCACCGCAAACAATATGTAAAAAGCAGAAGAACTGGATGTTGAACGAAAAATCTTCACATGCATCCTTGTTTAATATTATTTTTATAGTTGAATCTCAGTATAGCGAATCAGTACTAAATAGTATTATTTTTTAAAGTGGTAACTGTTTTTTGCTAAATGACTGCTTTAATACAACGGTTGATTCTATGTTGGCGATACAGCTTAAGCTTCCCAGTTGGTGCTTTACAAACTGCTCATAGCTTTCTAAATCCTGAGAAATAATTTTCAGTAAATAATCGTGGCTACCTGAGATCACAGAGCACTCAAGTACATGGGCTAGCTTTTCTACATGCTGCTCAAATTGCTGTGCCGCACTCACCGAGTTTTGACTTAGTCGCACGAAAGCATAAACCAGTACATTAAGATTGAGTGACTTAGGGTTAATAGCTGCGTGATAACCAATAATAACCTGTTCTTGCTCAAGTTTTTTAATGCGCCTTAGAGTAGGAGTATCCGAGAGATTAATGGTATTGGCTAATTCTGATACCGACATTCGGGCTTGCGACTGCAAGGCAACGAGTAGCTGCTGATCTTTATTATCTAACATGGCTATAGAATCTTATTAATTATTTGTCTAGTAATAGTGATTATTGCTAACAATAACTGCTTTTACTATTTTTTTTAGCGTTTTAACCTCTGGGATCTTTGCTAGCATTAAAAAATAATAATAACAGGATGTAGTCATGAGTTCTTACACTGCTAAATTTGATAATTGGATTAGGTCTGAGTTTGTTGCCCTAAACTCTCAATTAGAAGAGTTGTATTGGCAACAAGATGATAAAGCAAATGTTGAAGGGGTCGGGGATAACTTAAAGCAGACCTTGAAAGAGCAAGGTAATGCGTTGATCAGCGATTTATTAGCCGAAGGTAATACCGACGAAGGATTTGATAGCGCATTTGATTTACTTGGTAATGTCGGTTTGTTTATGGCGGCTTGTCGTAGACATGAAATTACAGAGCCAAGCAGAGAGAATAGTTCACCGCTGATAGAAGCATCGGCGCTTGCTATGCATATTGGTGCTTCTATTGGAGTAACTCCTCGTTTTGCCACCGCACATTTAACCACTCATAATAAGGCCATTAATGGCACCTATAAACGGTTTACAAATCTTGATGATGAAGCTCTGTTTTTAGATTACAACACCCAAGGTATTTTAGCGTATAAGCGCGCGAGTGATGCTTTACTAAAAATACTGCCATTAGGTATTTCACACCCAGTCACGGCTGAACTACTTGAGGTGGTTAAAACGGCATTAATGGATGTAATAGCGTCGAATAACGCCTTATACACTCAGCTAGACACCGAACGTTTTTTTAATTGTGTACGCCCATACTACAAGCCTTACAGGGTAGGTAAAGAGGTTTACCGTGGTGCAAATGCGGGAGACTTTGCCGGTATTAATGTTATTGATATGCTGCTAGGGCTTTGCAGTGCCAATGAGCCGAGTTACTCGCAAATGCTGGTGGATAAATTTTTATATATGATGCCAGAGGATCAACAAATACTTCGTGAAGCCATGCGTATGCAAAGCCTAATGGATGATTTTTTAGAGGCCGAACAATATAAAAATACAGACTGGTTTCAAAAGCACGGCAAACTATTTATTCAAGTGTGTAAATTACATGGCGACACCGCTATCGGTCATCATAATCAGCTGGTGGAAAAGTTTATTGCTCAGCCATCACAGCACATGCAACAACAGCATATGAGTAAAGTAACCGCCAGTGGACCTCCTCTACCGATACTGCTCGATTCATTAGCTAAGTTAAGAGATAGGCGTGCCGCGGCAAAGCGTGACGATATTAATACGCGCTTTGATGATTTAAACACGCTAAAACAGTGGATTAATTAATATGGCTAAAAATGATTTTTGTATGCCACAGGGTTGTTATTTATTAAGCCACTCTGTTGGCCGCCCATTAAAAACGAGCTTAGAAAATGCTACTGAACATTTTTTTACTCCTTGGCAAGAAAGTGTAAAAGAGCCATGGCAACAGTGGTTACCCGCCATTGAAAGATTTACTGAGGCATTAGGGCAGTTGTTTAATGCGCCTAGTGAGCAATTTTGTCCTCAGGTTAATTTATCCAGTGGTTTAACCAAATTGGTTATGTCACACCCCGTATTTAATAAACCACAGTGTACAGTATTAATGGCGCAGGCCGACTTTCCAAGTATGGGGTTTGTAATGCAAAAAGCACTGCCTGAATGTGCAAAAATACGCTACATCCCTGAGCATGAAGACTTGAGTGATAGACAGGTATGGCAGCGATATTTAACCTCAGAGATTGATGGGGTCTTTGTTAGCCATGTTTATTCTAATACGGGTGTACAAGCTCCCATAAACGATATTGTGGCGCTGAGTAAAGTCACGAATACACTCTCAATAATTGATGTGGCGCAATCGGCAGGGGTTATCCCTGTCGATCTAACGGCGTTAAATGCTGACTTTATGATTGGTTCAAGTGTGAAGTGGCTATGCGGAGGGCCAGGTGCGGCCTATTTATGGGTAAATCCAAAGCAAATAACACAATGTGAACCAAAAGATGTTGGCTGGTTTTCACATCAAAACCCATTCGAGTTTGATATTGCGCATTTTCAATATAACGCTAAAACACTAAGGTTTTGGGGCGGTACGCCCTCGGTACTTCCTTATATTATTGCCGCTGATAGTATTGAATATATTGTTGAATTTGGCGTTGAACAAGTGAGATCGCACAACTTGATGTTACTTGAGTTAATTCAGCAGCAATTGGGCGCTTTTTTAATGTCACCTAGCGCTAAAGAGCAATGTAGTGGCACCGCTATTTTGCAGTTTTCTGAGCATCAGCAAAGTGTATTAACGGCATTCGAGGCTGCAAAAATAAGTGTTGATGTGCGTACACTCGGCATCCGTGTTTCACCTCACATATATAATACAGCGCCAGAGATACAAACATTTATTGATGTTGTGAAACAAATACTTAGGGCTGCTGACTAAGCTGCTGTTTTTTTTGAGTGAGTGCTTCTATTTGTTGTTGTGCTTGCTTGATTTGTGGGTCAAATCGCTGCTTAAGTGCCGCCGTTTCAGTGGTAATGGCATTCGCAATTGAGCTGGCTCCTAAGCGATTTGCTTTATCTTGGGTCATGTAATCGATTTGCTGTTTTTTTTGTGCGTATTCTTGTTGGTATTGTTTAATCTTAAGCTCAAGCTGCACAATATCACGCTCTATTTGTTGCACCGCTAGATAATCGTCAACAGAAGTATCGGCAACTGGTGTGTTCTCAGATTGTGGCGTATTTGTTTGCATGATGTTGACGTTTCTAAGCGTGATCACTTGAGCGTCTTCAGCGCAAGGAGTTTGACTAAAAGTAGGCACTCCTTTAATGGTACATTTATAAACCGTCACTTCATTTGCCATGCTAGCAGCACAGGCACCCAAACAACATAGTAGTAATATTAGCTTTGCCATGGTTAAACCTAAGCTGGTTTAAAGTACCATTTATAATGCACTAAGTTGTGACACCATACAATTTGTTTAATTTATTAGCATGCGCTCGCGACTGCGTTATAAAAAGTGCAAATTAATAGAGGCTATTAAAATTTAGGCACAAAAAAACCACAATTAAGTGGCTTGTAACCAGTAATGGTGGAGAGGGAGGGATAGACTTACTTACATCCCTGTAATTAATCGCTGCGCGACGCTTGCAGCGGCCTAAAATGTTCCAGACATTTTATCGAACCCTGTCGAGGGTGCTCACCCTCCCTATTTCTTAACGGAGTTAAAATTTAGGCATAAAAAAACCACAATTAAGTGGCTTGTAATCAGTAATGGTGGAGAGGGAGGGATTCGAACCCTCGATAGAGCTACAAACTCTATACTCCCTTAGCAGGGGAGCTCCTTCGGCCACTCGGACACCTCTCCGACGCATTATTCAGCGTGTTATCAATCGGAAAAAACCAATTAATACAAATAAGTGGTGGAGAGATAGGGATTTGAACCCTAGAGGGGCTATAAACCCCTGCCGGTTTTCAAGACCGGTGCATTCGACCACTCTGCCATCTCTCCACGTCGTGATGCAGGATAATACTTAGGTGAGTTGCCTGTGTAAATAGCAAAAAGATCGTTTGCTTAAAAAGTGAGCGTAAATGCGGTTTTTTTTGTAAATTATGAAAATTAAAGATGATTTTTAGCTATGAGGAGGGGGCTGGCAGCAAACAGATGGAGCTAAAGAAGAAATTTCATTTAGTGGTTGGGTGTTTGCTGCAGCAATACAAAAATCATGGTTGGGTGATTATTTGTATTGAATTGCACCGCCAAGTGCTAATTTTTTTCCGTAACGGTTAAGTTTAGCTAACATTCTCGCTTTGCGATTAGTTGGTTTAACTGCAACGTGAGTTGTGGCTGTTTGGTTTAATGTATTAATTGGGTTCATTGTATTCGCTCCAAGGTTGTGTCTGTTGAAAACATGTGCATTTTGCCCGTAGGTTGGTTAAAAATAAAGCGATAAAAATTGCTGGTGAAGTATTAGTTTTTTTAATCTGAAAGTGTTTTTTTTGATTTGCTATTTAATGGCATTTTTTTGATTTTGTATATTTATTCATTATAGTCGTGTGCTATATCACTTTTATATGGGGTTTTTTCAGTTTTTTTAATTTTAATATGTTTATAAATAGATTATTTTGAATAGTTATTCAGATTAAATTATTTTGTATTAACGGGTTGGGTTTTACTTCGTTCAAAGATTTAACATGCTATTTATAGGTGGTTAATTATTTATCAGAGAAGAGCAGTAAATAAACGATAAAAAAGAGTGTTGCGAGGCTTTTAAATTATAAAAAAAGTGCCTAGGTTACTAGGCACTTTGGAGTTAGTTACGCTTTAAAACGCTTCTAACTGGGGATCGCACCGCCTCAAGAATTTAAAACTTAAAAAGAGGTGGTTTTAATATGTTGCAATTTGGGCTTACAATCATCAGCTCGGACGGCATTCTAAGTGATCTAGAGCGAAGTGAAGATTATACTTTGGTTTGTATTTTACTATGAAGCCACAAAATGCCTCTGCACAGCAAGAGCAGATCCGCTCAACAGTCTATTATTTGAGTTAAATGGGACTGGTGGGGGTAAAAAACGCAAAATGAGGCATAGCTTAAAAGCAAATGCCGCAAAGGGAGATTAATTAAAATGCTGAGCAGTTAGTGCTGTTTTATAGTAAATAACTCATAGCCTTTTAATGCAGGCACTTGCGCAGCAAGTTGAGTTTCTTGTTGTGCGATTTCAACAAAGTCACCACACAGTGTATTTGCACGCTGTTCAAGTGTTTTTGCATGGAGCTCTACTTTTTCTTCTATTTGTGCGCCCATATTTTCCATGCGCTCTTCAAAGGCTTGCATGTCGCCACCTGAACCCATTAGCTCAGAGCCTAATGCTACTAAAATACTGCCCATTGATTGCATTACGGCCGACTCAACGGCAGTTTCTATTTGTTGTTCAAACTGCTGTTCAAAGTTTTCACCAAACTGAGTGAAGCTTTGCTGGCCCATGACAAATGTACCTTGTTGGTAAAAGGTACCCTTTACTTCTTGTTGAATATCGTCCATTAAGGTAGCAATGTTATCGAGGCCATCAATATTAAATGCATTGGCAACTTCTTCTAATGCAACGCCCGCAATTTTAACGCCATCAAGTGCAATGTTGGCTACTTCAGGTAATTGCGCGCGTAAATTATCTGTGTAGTTGGTCAGTGCTTGGCGCTGAGCGCTATTTAATGCTACTTGCTCGCCATTGATCGACAACTCACCTTGAGTGGTAAAAGTCATACGTTGATTGTTGGCTTTAAAAATTTCTAATTCACTTGGCTTTATACGTACATCGTTTTTAAACTCAACTTTACATTCGTCGTTACTAAATGAAATTGAAGAGCTGTTATCGTTATGAGCCATGGCGACGGGGGCGCACATAATTGCGCTAACTAATAATAATTCTTTCATGTTTATTCTCTGTTTTTTGCTGATGATAATTAACTTATAACAAGTTTGGTGCCAATAGTTTTTAGTGTTTAAAAACAGTGGTTTGTGATTTTTAAGGTGCTTTGAAGTTGAAAGTAAAGTCATTGAAAAAGCTAAAATTTGGTCAAAATAACCAATAATCAAATGCTAATAAATAAAATTTATCGATACGATAAAAAACTCTCACTTTCCACAATTCAAATTTAGCGCTATTTATTCACAATACTGACACAGAGACTATTTAGGATAGCGATGTGGCTTTATTTTGACGTAAATTTGTACAATGAATTTGCGTTGAACATTTTAATTTCACCAATTATCGCGATACAAGAATCCGTAATTGGTCTCAAACACTTTATGGAGTGGGTTGTGGGTAAGACATTTAGTTACGATGCGCTAGATGATGATTTTGTTGAAGACGAATACGAAATGGTCGGGCGTAATCAACACGACAAGAAAAAGCAAAAGGTGAAAAGAAAGTTAGAGGATTACCTTGAGCAAAAACGCTTGCGTAAAAACCTAGGTGAAGATGACTTAAACGATTATATTGATTAGGTTGTCGCTAGTACAAATCAGTGCCGACATATTAGCTTTTAACTGCTACTTAGGTAGTATTTAAAGCTCTGTGGGTTGGTAATAAAGAGGCTTTATGCCTCTTTATAATTTTTAAGCCTCAAACTTTAGCTGCGAGCAATGCTTTTTCAATTACTTTTTCTAGTTTTTCAGGTTTAGTAAAGGGCGCGTAGCGCTTAATGGGTGAGCCATCTGCATTAATCAAAAACTTTGTGAAGTTCCACTTAATTTTTCGTGTCAAAAACCCCGGCAATACAGATTTTAAATAGCGGAAAACCGAATGTGTATGCTGACCATTAACGTTCACTTTTTCTGCGATTAAAAAACTAACTCCGTAATTGATTAAACAACCTTGCGCTATTTGATTCGCGTCTCCGGGTTCTTGCTGGCCAAATTGGTTACACGGGAAACCTATAATGACTAAACCTTGACTGGCATACTTTTCGTGTAATGCTTGCAATGACTCGTATTGATAGGTGAATCCACACTCACTTGCGGTATTTACTATTAACACAACTTTACCTACAAACTCTTTAAAATCGATAGGTTGGCCTTGCAGGCTAGTAGCACTTAGTTGATGAAATGGGTGCATATTAATAAGCTATTATTTGTTTATTTGGCATAGTCTAACCTTTGCTTGGTGATTAACAAAGTCGAAATAGTGAACACTGCTATGGCGTTACTGTTAATTTAAAATCAAAAATAACCCCATACCAGCAAGTGTGGTTAGGTAAATATTATGTGTTTTGTAAGCAACTATAATGGCTACAATCGCTGCGCTTAAATAAGGGTTTTGCCAATTTAGATTAATGCCACCATCATTTATAAATACAATCGGCACCCAAATCGCTGTTAGAACCGCAGGTGCACTGAAGCTCAAAAACTGCTGCATTTTAGGCCCTACTTTAAATGGTAGCGCGCGGTGTAAGAATAAATAACGGGTAAAAAAGGTAATACATGCCATAAGTAAAATAGTCGTCATCATGATTTAGCGTCCTTATTTTTTACTATTCTAGTTACAGTGTAACCTGCACTCATTGCTAATAGTGCTGAGCATACCAACCACAGCTCAAAGCCTGTGCTTTTTAATAAAGTGGCACAGATCCCTGCAACAATGACCGTGACAAGAGTGGCTAAATTTTTAACTCCTGGGATAACCAAAGCAATAAAGGTTGCAGCAATCGCAAAGTCGAGTCCTAAATTGGTTAGATCAGGGAGCATAGTGCCGGCTACAATACCAATAAGTGTCCAAATATTCCAAGCAATGTAAAAGCTAAAGCCTGCGCTGAGCGCGTAAATTAGGCGCGTTTGAGTCTGGTAGGCGCGAGGGTGATGCGAAAAAGCAAATAGTTCATCGGTTAATACAAAGCTGACTGGAAGGCGCCAACGCATGGGTTGCTCAATCACTTTGTGACGAACCGCCAAGCCATATAAAAAATGACGAGAGCTAATAATAAATGTAGTAAATAAAATGGTTAATAGAGGGGTATTACCAGCAATGAGCTCAATTGCAACCAGCTGCGCCGAGCCAGCAAATACCAATAGCGACATAGCTTGAGTCTCAAAAGGGGTAAAGCCATTTTGTATTGCCAACGAGCCACATAAAATCCCCCAAGGAATAACGGCTAAACATAATGGCAGCATATCTAAAAAGCCTTTTAGTATCGGTTTTTTAATGGACTGCATGTGTTTTACTCTGTGTAATAGTAGAAAGACTCATCGGGATACCTTAATATTAAGATGCTAAAATAGTTAGCGTTTAAGATGATACTGTTTTTTAGGGAAGGTGCAATGTTCAAGGTAAAAGTGTGGGATGGCTTTTTAAGAAGCTTTCATTGGTTATTAGTATTTAGTATTGCTGCGCTTTATTTTAGTGCTGAAGAGGGCATGATAGAGCTACATTTTGTGATTGGCTTTTTTACTTTAGCGCTTATCTCAACGCGGATTATATGGGGTCTTATAGGCAGTAAAACGGCAAGAATATCGGCATTACTGCATTCTCCTAAGTCGGTGCTTGCTTCTTTTAGTGGCAAAAAAATAAATGATGTGGGCCATTCTGCACCAGGCAGTTATATGGTGTTATTATTTTTTATACTGATTATTACGCAGCTGGTTAGTGGTTTAATGAGTAGTGATGGTATTTTAACTGATGGTCCGTTAGCGCAGTATGTATCGAGTGATACGATTGATTTTGCCAACTGGCTGCACCATATCAATTTTGATATTTTATTTTATGCGATTATTTTGCATGTTGTGGCTATTATTGTTTACAAAATTAAAGGCAAGCCTTTAGTAAAAGCAATGATCACCGGCAATAAAGCACTGCCAATACAAAGCTCAGAGCCTGAGACAAAGTCACCATGGATTGCATGGTTTTTATTGTTACTATTACTGATTTTATTAATGAGTACTTGGGGAAGTGAGCCTTTAAGTTATCTGCTTCGTTAAAAAAATGGCGCTAATACAGCGCCATTTTTATTGTTTAATATACAGAATTTATTAGTCTTTGAATTGCTTATGGCAATCTTTACAGCCTTTAGCCCATGCACCAAATGCTTTACCAATGACCGCTTTGTCACCTGTTTGAGCTGCTACAGCAAGTTCATCAGCATATTGCTGAAACGCTGTCGCTTTTTTCATAAAAGTATCTTTTTCAGACCATACCGCAGGAAGTGCTGATGTATCACCCTTATCAGTACCTGCGTAAAAAGCTTCCCAAGGCATTTTAGACAATGCCGCTGCGTTATTTGCACGCTGTTTAAATTGCTCTGCATCAAAAGGAATTTTACCCTTGAGCATGGCACCCATATCGCCTATTTGAACTGAAATCATAGAAAATGCAGCTTGGCGATACTCAATCGCATCACTCGGCTCTTTGAATGCAGAATTTGCAGATACGCTAAATGCGCATGTAGATAGTAACGCCCCGATAAATACTTGCTTCAATTTCACTTTACTCTACTCCTTTAAGGGTTCTTTAATTATCTTTGTATCTTAGCTCAGGCTTTAGTTCAAGATAAAGAGCTGGTTTAGTCATTTATATCAATATCAGCAAATATCATTCCTCGTCGCATGCTACGTGTCGCTAAGAATACCTCGCCAAGTAATGACATAAATGCACATATTAGCAATGCCATGGCACCAACAAAACAACTACCGATAGTGACACCTAAATTAATCGATTGTATGTGCGATAAAAATAACAACATAACCACGGCACAGACTAATAATGCGCTTAAGACACTTAAACTAAAGGCAATATGTATGCAGCGGGAGCGCTTAAGAAGCGCCCTTAGTTCTGTAGTTAGAGACAAGTTAAACTCTTCATCGGTACTAACTTTTAATTTTCGCTCTAACTGCCTGGCTCTGTCTGTAATACGTGCCAAACGGTTGGATAGCACCCCAAGTGTTGCCGCAATACCTGTTATTAAAAAGACGGGTGCAACGGCTGTTTGAATGACTTTAGCCATAGTTAAAATATTAATTACATCGTTGTTCATTTATCTCTCAATTAAAACTGAATCATTTACAATTGTTTACAAATGGGGTTTCGTTTTTTATTTTATGTAAATCAATGCTTTGTGTTTTTTTTATTGCTGTGCTTGTTTTTTTTGTAACTTAAATGTAGCAACGTTGTTGCTCCTGTGAAGGTTAACGTTTTATATTCGTGATTATCAATCAATGGAATTGAAACTAGTAAATACAATAATACATAACCTATCCTAGGGGAAACAATGTCTAATAATATAATCAAAAGAACAGCAATCGCGACTGCTGTATCAAGTGCATTCGTGGCAACACTGGCCAGTGCTGCGACTTTGCCAAATGCTACAATAACTAACAAACAAGTAGAGCAATTAAAAGAAATAGCTGCTGATAAAAAAGTGCCTTCAGCTCACATGATTGTTTTAAAAGCAAAAACCTCAGTTGATGCAGTTGCCGCTGGGACTTACCAGGTATCTTCTAATCGAGAAATTACGGCGCAGATTGAGCAGCTTCAAGATATGATGACTGTTGAGCTTAGTAGCCTAGATTTTAATGCTAAGGTAATTGGCAAAACCAAAATTTTAGCTCCAACGTTAATTGTTCAAGCAACGCCTGAAGCGTTAGCTCAAATTGCAAAAGATGATCGCGTTGCTAAAGTTTTACCAATGTTCGATCGCGAGCTACATGTTGCAGCAAGCTCTGAATATATCAACGCTAAACCACTTATTACTGACGGCATAGCAAGTGGTAAAGGTCAACGTGTTGCAGTACTTGATACGGGTATCGATTACACTCATGCTGCTTTCGGTGGCGCAGGCACAGTTGAAGCTTATTTAGCAGCTCAAGCTGATCCAACATCAGTTGCATGGCCACAAGGCATTGTACAAGGTGGTTACGACTTTATACGTGATGATGCTGATCCAATTGAAAATGATGCCGCTAATTCACCTTCTACAGGTGATCCAACCAACCACGGTACATCATCTGCAAACTCTGTAAATGGTATTGCGCCTGACGTTGAGCTTTACGCTTATTCAGTATGTGGCGGCGGTTGTCCTGGCGATGCACAAGCAGCCGCTTTAGAAGCTGCAATGGATCCAAATGGAGATGGTGATATTTCAGATCGTGTTGATGTAATGAATATGTCATTAGGTGGTGAGTTTGGTGATACTTATACTGGTGGCGGTACGCAATTCTTAATTCAGCGAGCCGTTGAGTTAGGTGTAAACATGGTTATTTCTGCTGGCAATGACGGTGATAATCCATTCCGTGTTGGTGGCCCAAGCACTACACCTAATGCACTATCTGTAGGTGCAATGACTCACCCAACAACTGAAATCGGTGTTGCATCAGGTACTGTTGCTGGCGTTGAAGGTAATATTCAGCCATCAAGTTTTGGCCCACAAGAAGCATATACAATTTCAGGTGCAGATATTGAATTAGTTTATCCTGAAACAAACGCAGATGGTTGTGCTGAATTTGCTGCAGATGTTGACTTTACAGGCAAAGCAGTATTAATCGACCGTGGTGCATGTGCATTTACTGAAAAAGTTTTACATGCTCAGGCTAAAGGTGCTGAGTTTGTAATGATTGCGAATAACACCGATGATGGTACCCCAGCACCTATGGGTGGCTTTGATGCGGATGTAACTATTAAAAACGTAGGTATTAACTTTGCCGCAGGTGCAGCTTTAAAAGCTCAACTAGCTGCTGGCGGTCCTGCAACATTTGATATTAGCGTTGAAATTAAAACAACGGCAGGTGCAGTTGCAACATTCTCATCTCGCGGTCCTTCTATGGATGGATTATTAAAACCAGAAATTACAGCGCCAGGTACGAGCATTGACGTAGCAGCAGCAGGCACGCAAACAGGCACAAACCCGGTTTCAGGTACTTCTTTCTCGGGCCCAATTACAGCAGGTGCTGTGGCAATGATCCGTGAAGCGCATCCTGAGCGTAATGCGTTTGAGATTAAAGCAACAATCATGAATGCAGCAAACTTAAACGTAACAAATGAGCCTCTAGCTATTAATCCTGATTCAGAGCTTGCGCCAATTAGTATGATAGGTGCTGGTTTAGTTGATGTGACTAAGGCGGCTAACTTGCCAGTTGCTGCATGGGTCCATAATAGTGAGTTTGACACAAAACAAGCTGCACTATCTTATGGTTTAGTAAGTTTAGCGGAAACAGGTTCAATTACTAAAACAGTGACAGTTAAGAACTTCTCTGCAGATGCAAAAACTTATAATCTTCGCACAGAAGCGCGCTACCAAAATGATATTGATACGGGCGCAGTTAGTTGGGATTTCCCTGAATCTATAACAGTACCGGCAGGTCAAGCGATTAACTTTGATATTACAATGACGGTTGATCCAAGTAAATTACCTGCATGGGAATTAGAAAATCCATTCAGTGAAGAGGATATTGCAGCAAGAAGTGCTGCATTAACATCAGTAGAGTTTGATGGTGCGTTAGTATTTGATGATGCATCTACAGATGGCGATCACGATTTACATGTTGTTTATCATGCAATGCCAAAAGCTGCGACTCAGTTGAGCTACTCACCTGAAATTGTTAACAATGAAATGGCATTGGTTATTGAAAATACAGGTCAAACTGAAATTTCTCCACAAGCTGAAAGTATTGTTGCAATGGGGACAGAAAAATCAGTTGAAGATGCTGAATTTAATATCCTGTCTACTACATTCTCTGCATTCAATGCAGATTTCTGTGATTCAGGAATTTATATTACGTCATCAATACAACTACGAGATCCGTTAACTCATACTTTCCAAGCGGGTTATAGAATTGAAATAGATACCAATAATGACGGTGTATCTGATCAGTTCATGCAAAACTTAAATGACCGTGGTCGCACAACTGCATTCCCAGGTCGTAGCCGCACATTAATTGGTACAACTGATGGCGCTGGTAATGATGCATGGCAATGGGGTACGCCGCTTTTCCATGCTGCAGGAGAAGACACAGTTACTTTCTCAGGTTGTTCAGAGTTAATGAATATTGATGCTTCGCTTCTTGGTGAGCAAATGAACTTCAAAGTATCGGTAGGCTACCCTAGTTACCAAACTGGTGTTTACAGTGAAACAGACAGCGTAACAGGTTCAACAGTATTTGGCGTACAACCAGCAGTTGAAATGACCTCTTATGAGACAGGTGAAGCAATTTCTTCACTTAAACCTGGTGAGAAAGCGGTTGTTTCTGCAAGCGGCCCGTTTGCATTATCGCAAGGTTCAGGTACTAACATTATTAAAGTAATGGCAGCTGAAGACCTAGAGTTACCAGACGTTGAAGCTCCAATGCTGGTTGGTGGTGAGTTTAGTGTTTCTGAAGATGCAGCTGATGGAACTGTAGTAGGTGCGCTTACTATTGAAGAATCAGACTTAGACTTAGCTATTTCAGAGTACTATGTTCAATCTAATACAAACCTTGGCTTTGCAGTTGATGCAGATGGTCAAATTGTAGTTGCAGATACCACTTTATTAGCGGGTGATACATCTGCAGAAATGGAAGTTGTTGCGATTGATGTTCGTGGTAATGTGTCAGAGCCTGCAATGGTAACAATATCCGTTACTAAAGTAGCGCCTCCGGTTGTTACTCCAGAGCCTACTAAGAAAAGTTCTTCAGGTTCATTAGCTTGGTTAACATTACTTGTAGCGCCGTTTGCCTTTATGCGTCGTCGTAAGCAAAAGTAATTAAATAAATTAAACATTAATTAAAGGGAGCTTCGGCTCCCTTTTTACATAGCTTCACAAACTAAATTTCTGTCGTGTTTAATATTAGGTATATTTAATAAAAATAAAAACTACAGAGATTCCAATCAATGAAACATACCCCATTTGTTCTTACTTTTATTTCCTTAGCTATTTTAGGGGGATGCAACAAAGCTCCTGACGTTGAGCAATCAGCAAAAATTGAAAACGCAGCTACTCAAATCGCAGTAATGCCGCCGGTTGCTAAAAAAGTACCATATGAAATGTCTATTCATGGCGACACGCGTATCGATAATTATTATTGGATGCGTGATGATGAGCGAAAAGATCCTGAGGTACTTAGTTACCTTGAGGCTGAAAATGCTTATACAGATGCAATGCTTGCGCACACAAAAACGTTACAAACTAGGTTATTTGAAGAGCTAAAAGGGCGAATTCAAAAAGACGATGATTCAGTGCCAGTTAAAAACGGTGACTATTATTATTCATCACAAACTCGCGGTGATAACGAATACGCAACTTATGTACGTAGTAGTGATTTTGCAGGCACTGACCAGCAGGTTATTTTAGATGTAAACGAGCTAGCTAAGGAACATGATTATTATGCCGTAAGTGGTTTAGATGTAAGTCCAAACGGCAATTTAATGGCATATGGTGAAGATACCGTAAGTCGTCGTATTTATGATATAAAAATAAAAGACTTAAGCACTGGTAAATTACTCGAAGATACGCTTAAAGGTACGAATGGCAGTGTTGTTTGGGCAAACGACAACAAAACGCTTTATTACATAAAAAAAGATTTACAAACTTTACTAGGTTACCAAGTTTATCGTCATACGCTCGGTACCCCACAAAGCGATGATGAGCTGGTTTATGAAGAAACAGATACCAGTTATTACATGGGTATAAGCAAAAGCAAAGACGATTCAGAAATTTATATTTGGCACAGCAGTACAACTGCGTCAGGTGTATCGGTTTTAAGTGCTGATGATGTAAATGCTAAGCCAAAGCGTTTAATTGAGCGTGAAGCGGATCTGGAGTATGGAATTTCTAAGCTGGGTAATACTTACTACATTGTCACTAATTTAAATGCGGTTAACTTTCAGCTTATGAAAGTTGATATTGATAAAGCTGGCGATAAAGCTAATTGGCAAACGGTGATCCCCGCTCGCGATAATATAAAATTAGAAGGCATCGACTTATTTAACGACTACTTAGTGTATCAGCAGCGTGAAATGGGTCAGTCGACTATTATTGCTCGTAACTTAACCACGGGTAAAGAGATACCGCTTAGTTTTAACGACAGTGCTTATACAATTAGCACCTACGGTAACAATGATTTAAATAGCGATACATTACGTGTGTATTATACCAGTATGACAACACCCGCTTCATCGTATAATGTTAATTTAGCTACTGGCAATAAAACATTACTTAAACAACAAAAAGTACTCGGTGATTTTAGTGCAGATAATTACGCATCAGAGCGAATTTTTGTCACTGCACGAGATGGTATTAAAGTACCGGTAAGCCTAGTCTATCGCAAAGACATGTTTAAAAAAGAGGGGACTAATCCGCTGCTACAATATGGTTATGGCTCGTATGGCGCGACCATGGATCCTACCTTTTCTAGCGCTCGCTTAAGTTTGCTCGATCGGGGTTTTGTATTTGCCATTGCGCATATTCGTGGTTCACAAATGCTAGGTCGCCCTTGGTATGAGGACGGTAAACTACTGACTAAAAAGAACACCTTTAACGACTTTGTAGATGTTACCAAGGCATTGGTTGAGCAAAAGTATGGTGCAAAAGATAAAATATTTGCTCAAGGTGGCAGTGCGGGTGGCTTGTTAATGGGGGCAGTGGCAAACCAAGCTCCTGAGTTGTATAAAGGTATGGTGGCTGCAGTTCCATTTGTTGATGTAGTGACCACGATGCTTGATGCAAGTATTCCACTTACAACCAACGAATACGGTGAGTGGGGTAACCCTAACGAGAAAGAATACTATGAGTATATGTTATCGTATTCACCTTATGATCAGGTCAGTAAGCAAGATTACCCAAATATGTTAGTTACTACTGGCTTACATGATTCGCAGGTACAATATTTTGAGCCTGCAAAGTGGGTGGCTAAGCTGCGAGATTACAAAACAGATGATAATAAGCTACTGTTTAAAATCGATATGGAAGCAGGGCACGGAGGTGCATCAGGTCGCTTCAAACGCTTAGAAGATACTGCCTTAAATTATGCTTTTATGCTTGATTTAGCGGGTGTGAATAAGTAACTGGTCTGGCAATATCAATAAGCGCAGCTATTTGCTGCGCTTTTTTATTTTTAAATATACACAAATGCTTTGCATTGGATAAATAAGCATTTACATTAAGGTGGCTAATGAGTGTGAATATCATTTTAGCGCAAAATAAAAACGAGAAGGGAGAGTGTAATGGAACAAAATCAAGAGATTAAAGTCGTCAATAAAGATGACCGCACCTGGGCAATGCTATGTCATTTAAGTGCATTAGCGGGGTTTATTGTGCCATTTGGGTCGGTACTCGGCCCTCTTATTATCTGGTTAATTAAAAAAGATGAAATGCCAATTGTTGATATACATGGAAAAAAAGCCCTTAATTTTCAAATTACTATGGCTATAGCTTATTTTGTTTGTTTTTTACTAATTTTTGCAGCGGTTGGTTTACTACTGTTACCTATGGTGGCTATTTTTTCATTTGTGATGGTGGTTATCGCAAGCGTGAAAGCCAACGATGGCAAAGAGTTTAATTATCCCCTTAGCTTAAATTTGATAAAATAACTGTTTTTATTATTCAGCGCTTTGGTTTTAAGTTAAAAAATCGTTAAACCCAGCTAATTGCTGGGTTTAGTTTTTAGTCATAAGGAAAAAATGCTCTATATAACATTATTTTTTACAGCATTTATATCTGCCACGTTATTACCTAGCTCGTCTGAAGTATTGATGAGTGGCATGATCATGCAAGGCAATACTAACTTATGGCTGATTTGGTTTGCAGCAACCTTGGGTAATGTACTGGGCAGTTGTGTTAACTATTGGTTAGGGACGCAGGCATTGCGTTTTAAAGATAAAAAATGGTTTCCAGTATCTGAAAAAGGGCTTAAAAAAGCACAACAGCAGTTTAATAAATATGGTGTTTATAGCCTGTTGTTTGCTTGGCTGCCCATCGTTGGCGACCCACTAACCGTTATTGGCGGCGTGTTTAAAGTTCGCTTTACTACATTTTTAGTGCTGGTAACGCTCGGCAAGGGGTTACGTTATTTAGCGGTAATAGCCCTTGCCGTTGGATTATTTGTGCCAGTCGAGGGTTAAAGAAACCGAATCGGCAAAGCGCAACGCATGAGGTTTATCTACTCGAGCCTTAGCATAATTAACACTTGGGTGTGAGTGGCAAACAGCAAGAATTTCAGCAACTAGTTTTTCTAACAATAAAAAGTGTCCTTGCTCTACTAAGCTAATCACCTCTTTAGTAATCACTTTGTAGTTAAGTGCTTGGTCTACTTCATCTGTTTCACAAGCTTGATCAGCAGGGTAGTGAATTTCAAGGTTAATGACCACATCTTGTTTTTTTTCACGCTCATCAGGATTAAAACCAATAAATGTGCGTAGTCGTAAATTAGTTACATTAATAATTGCGTTTGCCATACATTATCCTTTGATCAGCTGTAAAAACTCATTACGTGTTTTCGGATCAGCTCTAAAGTTTCCTAGCATTACCGAGGTACGCATGCTTGAGTTTTGCTTTTCTACACCACGCATCATCATACACATGTGTTTTGCTTCAACAATTACACCCACACCTTTTGCACCAGTTACTTCCTCAACCGCTTTTGCAATTTGATGGGTAAGCTGTTCTTGAATTTGAAAACGGCGCGAAAACATATCAACAATACGCGCAAACTTAGATAAGCCTAATACTTTGCCATCAGGGATATAAGCAATATGACAGCGGCCAATAAAAGGGAGTAAATGATGTTCACACATAGAGTAAAGCTCGATATCTTGTATCAATACCATGTCGTCAGCGTCAGAGGTGAATACCGCATTGTTCGTGATTTCGTTAAGCGTTTGACGATATCCTTGAGTAAGGTACTCCATCGCTTTTGCAGCGCGTTTTGGGGTATCAAGTAACCCTTCACGTTCAGCGTCTTCACCTACAGCAGTTATAATTTTTTGATAGCTTTCTTTTAATTCGTTATGCATAAGTTTCTCAGTTTTATTAGATGACTTACTTAAGATGGCGACCACCATCAACAGGTAAAGCACGCCCTGTGATGTAATGGCTGTTCAGTAGTAGGTCTATACTATTGATAATTTCTTGGCATCCAGGTTCGATACCCATTAATGATTTTTTTAAAGTTTTAGCGCGGTACTGCTCATCATCATGTTGGTTAAAAATAATTAATGATGGCGCGACTGAATTCACTTTTATGTTAGGTGCGTATTTAGCGCTAAATGATTTAGTTAAGTTATCCAGTGCGGCTTTACTGGCCGCATAAGCAAGATGCTTTGGACTGCCTGTTTCCACTACATAATCAGTCAAATGAATAATGTCAGCGGGTTTAGCATGCGACGCCTGATAATTTAATAGTAAATCTGCGCAATGTAAGTTTACCAAGTACGGTGTTTTTGCATGAATGCGCATCATATTGTCAAACAGCTGCTCAAAGTGAGGGTTGTTAGCTTCACAGTCCCAGCTTGATGCATTATGAATAACTGCCCTGAGTGAGTCAGTGTGTGATTTAAGCAACGTAATAAAAGTATTAATGCCCTCATCAGTACTAAAGTCAGCATAAAGACAGGTAACCCCTTGTTGTTCCAACGAATCAACAGCCTCATGACGGGTCCGATAAGTAATAATGACCGCTTGCCCTTGGGCTATAAAGTGCTTTGCCAGCGCAAGCCCTATACGTTGTGCTGCACCAGTAATCAAAATAGGGGGGGTCATAAAATATAAAACTCTCTGTTGGCAAGCGTTAAGGTTAACGTTTAAAAATTTAAGCCACTTATTTTCACGTCATGTTTACGTAAAATACAAGCGGCTCGATCAGTTAAATTACGCTTATAATATTGATTTAAAAAGCATCGTATATTGTTGGAATAGGCTGGCGCTTATGTTGCGTGCGCTGGTAAATTGCAATTAGCGTTTCTTCTACATAACTTGAAACTGCTTTACCTTCTAAAAAGTCATCAATTTCTTCATAACTTAAGCCAAGTGCTTCTTCGTCTGTTAGTCCTGGTCTATCACTTTCTAAATCCGCTGTTGGTGCTTTCTCAACTAAAAACGCAGGCGCACCCAATGTGGTTGCTAATGCACGAACTTGGCGTTTTGATAGGCCAAATAAAGGAGCCAAATCGCATGCACCATCACCAAATTTAGTGTAAAAACCAGTAATATTTTCAGCACTATGATCGGTACCGACCACTAAGCCTTGGCAAAAGCCGGCTATTTCATATTGCGCGATCATGCGTTGGCGAGCTTTGACATTACCTTTAATAAAATCGATTTTATCTTGCGAAGGGAGTGTTTGTTCGGTACCCGCGAGAGTTGCCATTGTCTGCTCATGCAGTGCATCGGTTGCGGGTTTAATGTTTACCGTCATGCGGGTGCTCGGCTTAATGAAATCAACCGCCATTTGCGCTTCACTTTCATCAGCTTGAACGCCATAAGGTAGGCGTACAGCAATAAATTGATAATGAGTGTCAGGGTGTTCTTGGTTAAGCTCATCAATAGCAAGTTGACACAAACGGCCACAGGTCGTTGAATCTACACCACCACTGATCCCTAGTACAAGTGAGGTTGAATATGCCGCTTTTAAACGTGCTTTAATAAAATCCACTCGGCGTTTAATTTCAGCGTTTACATCAATCGAAGGCTGAACTTTCATTTCAGCCATAATCTCGGCGCGCATGGCCCGCTCCTTTAGTTAAATAATTTTTACGCTCTACATAGAACAACTATTATGTGATTTCATATTTATGAATTAAAGCCCTAAGTGAGCTTTTATTTGTTTAAGCTGGACTTTTAGCTCATCAATTTCTGCAAGTAAGTCATTTAGCTCAGTGTTTTTTATATCATCAGTGTGTGTTTGTGCCTCAAGTGAAGCCTCGTTCACAGATGATTGATCTGCAAATAAATGAATATATCGACAATCCCGTTTACCTGATTCGCGCGGCATCTTTTTAACATGATTGCTTTGAATTAGTTGTTCAAGTGACTTTTCAACATCATCAATACGAGCAAAGTCGGCAAGGCGGCTACTACGTGTTTTTAATTCGCCAGGTGTTTGTGCGCCTCGCAATAATAATAAACAAATAATCGCCCTTTGCTGTTGATCAAATTGCAGGTGACTAAACTCAGTATTACAAAAACGATGATCGTATTTATTAACTCGCCCAGACAGCCCTTCATTTACAGTGACTAATCGCATACTGATTAATTCATCAACGGTTATTTGAACTTGCTCTTCTGTATAATTAACAACTGGCTCGCGATTCGATTTTTGATTACAGGCATTTGTTAATGCATTTAACGATAAAGGGTAGTGCTCAGGTGTTGTGCTTTGTTTTTCTAATAAACAACCGATAACGCGTTGTTGCTCCATTGATAATTGCAATTGCATACCTTATCTCACCTAATAAATTCTATTTTTAGCTTACACTGTTATTTGCTTGTAAGCCATTGCTGGAGCTTAGAATGAAGAGTTGTGGCATTGAGGGGTTTAGTTAAATAGTCATCCATACCAGTGGCCAAACATTTGTCTTTATCACCCTGCATTGCGTTTGCGGTAAGCGCTATTATTGTTATGTTTTTATTTACCTTGCCTGCTTTGCCTTCTCTGATGGCAATAGTTGCTTGGTAGCCATCCATCGTAGGCATTTGGCAATCCATCAATATTAATTGATAAGTGTTAGCTGGGTTTTGATTCAACGTTTCAACTGCCTCAGCACCATTTTCAGCAATCTCAAATGTCACGTTCAACTGTTTTAAAAAAGCAGCGGTAACAACGTGGTTAATTTTATTATCTTCTACTAATAAAACATGCGCCGCGAGTGTATCTGTCATAACCTCAGTGGCAGCAAGCGACTTTAGTTGTGTATCAACGTGTGTTTGCTCGATAGTGCTTTTTGCAGTCAGCGCATTTTGTAAATCAAAAGGGGTGAGTGGTTTAAATACGAGGGTTTCTTCGGTTAATGGTAAGGTCGCGTTTTTATTTGTATAACTCATGGGAGCCATAATAATTAAATGGCTATTACTTTTTGTTAAAAACTGCTTAAGTGCGAGTGCTTGAGCTTCGTATAATGGTTCAAATAAAGCACTGTCAACGAGCACAATGTTTGGTGGGGTATCTTCATGGCTATTAATGTAGGCACTTATAGACAGGTAATCGCAGATCGTGCTGACCTTAGCCCCCCAGCGAGTTAATTGTTTTTTGGCAATAGTGGTATTGAGTAAGCAATCATCAATAACCCAAATACGCTTATTTTCAATTGCTTGATATGCTTCGTGCTCTTGAACTAATTGAGGGGTTATCTTTATAAAAAAGGAAAATGTACTGCCTTCATTTGGTGTACTACTCATACTCACTTTGCCACCCATGAGCTCACACAGCTGCTTTACAATAGCAAGACCCAGGCCTGTGCCACCATATTGGCGTGTGGTTGATGTGTCTGCTTGAGTAAATGAATCAAATAAATGGGGCTGTTTCTCTGCGCTGATTCCTATACCTGAGTCAGCGATTGCGCATTCTAAAACTGTGGCGCCAAGTGTGTGGGCAATTTTAGCGGTTATCAATATTTCACCGTTTTGGGTGAATTTAACGGCATTACCAATTAAGTTACTTAAAATTTGACGTAATCTATTCGGATCGCTAATAAATTCACTGCTGGTGATATGTGTTGCATCCAAAATTAACGTGGTGTTATTTTGCTCGGCTTTTAATGCAAATGACTCTGCAGATGATTGTGCAAGTTTAATATGATGCTTTTGTTGTTGATCTAATTGGGTTGCTTTAACAATATTAAGCATTCCCAACACCCCATTCATGGGTGTGCGAATTTCATGGCTCATACTGGCTAAAAACTCACTTTTTGCAATCACAGCTTGTTCTGCGGCTTCTTTTGCCTTGACTAGTTGTGCCTCTGTTTCTATACGTTGTTGGCTAGAGTAAAGGCTGCCAATTAAAGCCCCTACAGCAATTAAAAAGCTTTCTTCATTATGGCTCCATGTTCTAACTATATCTTGCTCAGCACAAACTATTCCAATAGAGCTACTGCTTGCAGGAATAAGAACACACAGCATCGCCTTGACTGAAAACGGTTGAAGGTAGCTTTCTTTGATAGGGGCTAAGTAGGGATGTTGTTGAGCATCATCAACACAAAATATCGCTTTTCGTTCTATTGCGGTAAAAAAGTCAGGAATAGTTTCTTGCAGCCACGGAATATTATTTTCGCTACCTGAACGATTAAAACTCGCAAATTGAATTAGCTGGGTTCTTTGTTGGTTAAACAATTTTATACTGGCGCAGTTTACCTCAAGGGCTTGGCAAATAGACTGCGTGATTAATTCTTTAGATTGGCTTAATTTGCCATTTAATATTTCATCACTCACCGTTAAGGAGGCCAAGGTTTCGTTAAAACGAGCAATTTTGCGATTTTCTAATTCCACTTTTTTACGGGCATCAATATTTTGTAATGAACCAAATATTCTTACACAACGGCCATTTTTA
Source organism: Pseudoalteromonas sp. S3260 (assembly GCF_005886925.1). Taxonomy (NCBI): domain Bacteria; kingdom Pseudomonadati; phylum Pseudomonadota; class Gammaproteobacteria; order Alteromonadales; family Pseudoalteromonadaceae; genus Pseudoalteromonas; species Pseudoalteromonas sp. S3260. Next base: position 28,175 of record NZ_PNCV01000083.1, on the reverse strand, counting down.
TGTTCAGCTTCACCGTGAACAAGTGCCCATACAGGCTGACCATTTGCATTGATCACTTCAAGCTCAGTTTCGTAACTTTCACCTTCTTTAAAATAGTTTAAATTTTCTGACCATTTTGGTTGCTCATCTAATGGGTATTCAAATATTTTTTTAGTCATATCTGACCAAAACACGTGTTTTTTTCTAAGTTAAACGACCATGCACCGACTTGTGCTAAATTACTCATCACCTCAAGCATTCTTTCGCTTTCTTGTTCACGGTTGAGTATTTTTAGATAAAACAAAAAGGCAGAAATGAGCAAGCCTAACACGGTTAAAATAATGAATCGTAAAGGCCAAATCGAAGAACTCACTGGTTGCCAGCCTTGCTTGGGTATAACATAAAGCTGCCAAACACCTCCTTGAAAGTTTAAAGTAAATTCTAGAGGGTCTTGAACAGTAATAGAGGGGTCACCGAAAAAAACTCACCTTGCTTACCTAATCCATTACGTCCTTGTATTGCTATATTATAATTTTGCTGTAGTTCAATAATCTCCGAGTTTTCATAAACTTTTTCTATATCGAGTACCACTGAGAGCAATCCCCAAAAGGCGTTATTTTCTGGCAAGTATACTGGTACGCGCGCAATTAAGGCTTCGCTGCCTTGGACAAGCTGAAGTGGACCTGCCATCACGATCGTATTCGTGTCTCTTGTTTTAATGGCATCTTCGCGCTGTGCTTTATTTTCCAAAAAATTAAGACCTGTCGCTTTTTCGTTACCTTTAGCGGATGGGTCATTTTTATTACCATGTCTGGCGCCGCGCCAATGTTACGTAGCTCATTTGAGGTTTCAAAAAGTGGGGCTGCAATTTGTTCAAAGCGAGTTTGATCTAAGTTTGGCTCAGCGGCAACAGCAATAGCTAAGCCACGAATGAGTTGAATATTAGACACTAATACAGCTTCAAGTTGTGCTCTATAGGTACTTACCTGCGACAGAGTGCGTAATAGATAAGCATCTTTCTCACGGTGATAATTGACGTGATCAAGCACCAAGCTGATAGTGATTATCAACACCAGCGATAATAAAAAAGTCAGCTTAGCGTTATTAATTCGGGTGGGTTTGTTTTTGCGCTGCGGGGATATAGAATGTAACTAAGTTGTTAATCAAGACAGGCTAACTATAGTCAATTTATCGAAGAAATAAAAATGGCGCAGTTAAAAATGCGCCATTTTATTTTTATAATTAGTAGTTTAGGTGTGGTTATGAGTCGCTAACTTCGCGCGCCCAATGCTGTTGCTTTGCAACGTGTAATTTGCGGTAACCATCAAGAAGTGCTGCATGCTTTTTAAAGCCCTCAAGCGATAAGCCTGGGAACGTTAAGCCGTTAAATAATTTACGACCTTCAGCAATTTCAATAGCAAGCGTGACATTGTCGCTACCAAACATTAAACCTAATGCATCTTGATAACTTGCATATTCGCGCTCGTCATCATATTTAATTTCAAGGATTGCTTTTAAGCAACGAAAGTGACGCATCGCTTCGTCGTTTACTTGGCCGGTATGCAAAATCCAATCAACCCAGTCAATAGCTTCTTCATTACCCGCCGCTAAGCATAAATGTGCTTTAAGCTCACCAATGCGTAGTGTGTGCCAAGGTGTATCGGCGTCGGTTGCTAAGCCAATGAATTCAGCTGCGCGAATAATATCGCTGTGGCCTGCTTCTTCGAGGTTGTCGTAAATTTCCATCCATTGTTCGCTATCGTACTGATCAAGCGATAAGAAGTCTTCACGGAATTTAGCGCCTTCATTATTGTTGCGCCAAATTAACTCATCTACTGGATAAATGTCTGACATACCAGGAACTAAAATACGACATGCATACACGTTTAAGTGGGTGTAATCCATAATATAGATATCGTGACCCATGCTATGAATTAAATCAGTACAGAAGTTGTATTCTTGCTCAGTTGAACCACTAAAGTCCCAATGTACAAATTCAAAATCTGCTTCAGAGCGGAAAAAGTCATGTGAAATTAAACCGCTTGAATCAATAAAGTGCAGTTCAATGTTCTCAGGAGTAGCGACTTCGTCGTTATCAAATGTAGCAGGTTGGAATACGTCTAGTTGATCTAGGCGACGACCTTGCAGTAATTCAGTAACGGTACGCTCTAGCGCTACTTCAAATGAAGGGTGGGCACCAAAAGAAGCAAATACTGACCCATCAACAGGGTTTATAAGCGTGACACTCATTACTGGGTATTTACCGCCTAGTGATGCATCCGCAATGCGTAAATGGAAGCCATGGCTACGCAGCTCTTCACAAGCTTCATGAATTTTAGGGTATTGCTTTACCACCTCTTCAGGCACGATTGGCAAGCTGATACCTTCGGCAATAATGCGGTTTTTAATTGCGCGCTCAAATACTTCAGATAATCCCTGAACACGGGCTTCAAATTTAGTATTACCGGCACTCATACCATTAGAAACAAAAATATTACCAATCACATTCACCGGGATGTATACGTCTTGGTTGTCGCGCTGACGAGTGTACGGTACAGAACAAATACCACGTTCGAAATTACCAGAGTTAAAGTCATAAAGGTGTGATGCGGTTAATTCACGCTCTGGGTCAAAATAATCCCATAAGCTTTCATCCATAATACCCTGTGGTATTTCATCGTTTTCAACTTTAAACCATTTCTCGTTTGGATAATGAGTAAAGTCATCATTGGCGAACTCTTCGCCTAAGTAAAAATCAGCAAAAAAATAGTTACAGCTTAAACGCTCAAAATATTCACCTAGCGCAGAGGCGATAGAGGCTTTATCAGTGGCACCTTTACCATTAGTAAACATCACACCGCAGTCGCTATCTTTTATATGAACTGAATAACAGTTTGCTACAGGGTTAAGCCACAGCGCTTCTTCAATATTAATATTTAGCGCTTTTAGCTTGTTTTGCATGGTAGAGATAGACGATTCTAAATCGCGGTCTTTACCTTTAATAAATGTTTTTTCAGTCATTTTTATCTCAACTAGGTCTGCACAATACATGAACTGTGTATTATCGTGGATTTTGATGTTTATTTCACCCTTTACCCGCTTTTCGTAGCGTTTTTAATAGAACGAATATGAATATATGCTAATAATAGTTTATTGAAATAGTTAGAGGGTATGTTTATGTTTAAAGTAATCAAACGGTTGCTATTGGTTGTTGTGATTTTAGCGCTCGCCAGTACTGCAATTGTTTACGGCGTTTTGACCTTAAGTTTGCCAGCCCTTGATGGTAAAGGTCGAAGCGATGCGGTGACACAGCCTGTTAAAGTTGCTCGAGATACCCTTGGCCAAGCCGTTATTACTGCAACTACTCGTCATGACGCTGCCTATGGCTTAGGGTATGCTCATGGGCAAGACCGCTTTTTTCAAATGGATTTATTACGTCGTAATGCGGCCGGTGAGCTAAGCGAACTATTTGGTGAAGCCGCGCTTGGGCTTGATAAAAAAATGCGTTTTCACCAATTACGTAAACGCAGCCAAGCTATTTTAAAAACCCTCCCGAAGGCCGACAAACAGCTGCTACGCAGTTATGCTCAAGGTGTAAATGAAGGCCTTGCACAAGTAGGGTACCCAAGTTTTGAATATTTACTCACGGGGGCTGAGCAAAAGCCTTGGCAAAGTGAAGACAGTTTATTAGTTATTTTTAGCATGTACCTTGATTTACAGTCATCTACATTTGAGCGCGACCAAGCTTTAATTCAAATAGAGCAGCAGTACGGGGCTGAAATGGTAAGTTTTTTAACTCAGCCTAGCCAATATCAAGCCGCATTGGATGGCAGTCAGCTCGCTCTTTTGAATAACCCAATCCCCGAACTTTTATCGCAACCAATCACCGCGATTAAACCCATTACCGCTAACTTAGAAGTGGGTAGTAATAATTGGGCGGTCACCTCAAATTTAACCAACACTCAGGCTGCGATGCTCTCTGATGATATGCATTTATCAATGGCTGTGCCGGTTATTTGGTATCGAGCCCAATTAAACTATTCATTAAATAATAAACCCATGCAGGTAACGGGTATCTCGCTTCCGGGAGCGCCGGCGATTGTAGTAGGCACAAATAACAACGTTGCATGGGGGTTTACCAACGGGTATTTAGATACCGCCGATTGGATTGCGCTTAATAGCGATAGCAAAATGTGGCAAGTAGATGAGCCTATTGCATTACCCAGTGGCAAAGTAGAAAGTTACTCTCTTACGCTCAGTGAATACGGTCCGGTAAAATACATTAATGAAAAGCCTTACGCACTGAGCTGGGCTGCACATCAACCATACGCCGTTAATATGCAGCTATTACAGCTTGAGCAAGCACAGACTGTTGATGATGCGCTTGATATTGCAAGTGGCGTAGGCATTCCTGTGCAAAACCTGCTGGTGGTCGATGACCAAGGAAATGCAGCATGGAAAAATATGGGCGGCATACCTGCGCGAACAACACCTAGTGAATTAGCCGTAAAAGAAGAAGATTACTCCGCGCTTTGGCAGCAAAACGAAATCGATCGACCTTTTATTAAAAATCCTGAAAACGGGCGGTTATGGACAGGTAATTCTCGAGTGGTATCTGCTGATGATAACGTCCGTTTTGGTAATGGCGGTTATGCGCTTGGGGCACGTGCAACGCAAATTCGCGATAGGTTATTTGAAAAACAACGCTTTAATGAAAGTGATTTTTATCAGTTGCAGTTAGACAACCAAGCACGATTTTTAATGCCTTGGCATGCCTTATTGCTTGAGCAGTTAAAAAAACAGCCCGCGCGCTATAAAGATCATATAAATGCCCTCGAAAACTGGCAGCAATGCGCTTGCCCGCAATCAATAGGGTATACCTTAGTAAAGACGTATCGTGATGAACTGATTAATATTTTATTTAGCAGTATTGAGACAACACTCAACCAGCGAGATGGCACATTAAAATATGTGAAACGTGATTTAGAGCCTGCTGTTTGGCAGTTAATAAAGGCTCAGCCAACAAGTTGGGTTAATCCGCAGTTTACTAATTGGGAGCAGCAATTACAGGGTGCCTTTGAGCAAACACTCACGCAATTAACATCAAGGTTTGGTAATAACATACAAAACTGGCAATGGGGTAAAGTGAACCAATTAGTGATAGAACACCCGTTTGCTAAACAAATGCCCATACTGAGTAAGTTACTTAACATGCCAACAGCCCCCGGGTTTGGTGACAGTTATATGCCAGCGGTGCAAAAACGTAGTTTTGGCGCATCACAGCGTTTTATTGTTCAGCCTGGGCACTTAAAGAATGCTATTTTAACGATTCCGGGTGGGCAATCAGGGCACCCACTTTCTGAGTTTTACCGAGCTGGTTTTGATGAATATGTAAAAGGCAAGCACACGCCATTATTACCGCAAGCATTAATGCATCAAATTGAAATTGCACCAATGAACGACTAGCCTTGGATGCAAAGTGAGCTAAATAAGTAGTAATAACGTTTTATAACCCAGATAAAGCAATTATAGGAAAACAAAAATGAAAAAATTACTACCGGCATTAATCACCAGTTTACTGTTAAGCAATTATGCATTTGCGGATGAAAACCCTGTTACGGCTACACAATTAAGTGAACATGTTTACGTGTTATTTGGTCAAGGCGGTAACATTGCCGCAAGCGTGGGGGATGATGGCATTTATATTATTGACGATCAGTTTGCCAAGCTTTCCGACGATAAAAAAACCATTAGCGACTTAAAGCCAGGCAGTGCCGAGTTTGTAATTAATACCCATCATCATGGCGACCATACTGGGGGTAACGAGAACTTTGCCAAAGCGGGCGCACATGTGATTGCTCACGACAATGTACACAAACGCTTAAAAGAAAAACATGGTGAGGGTTCTGATTACTTACCGCGTATTAGTTTTGGCCATGATTTAAAACTGCACTTTAACAATGAGCATGCGCATGTTGTGCACTACTCAAATACACACACAGATGGCGACTCGGTTATCTTTTTTAGTAACGACAACATAGTGCACATGGGCGATATATATTTTAACTTTGGAAGCTTACCTTTTGTTGATGTAGATAGTGGCGGTAGTGTTGATGGTGTTTTAGCAGCGGTTGATGATGTGATCAAACAAATTGATGAAAAAACAACCGTTATTCCAGGGCATGGCCCGATAAGCGACCGTTCAGGGCTAATGACGTATCGTAAGCTGGTACAAAAAGCGAAAGATGTTATGCTTAATGCTATGCAAAACGATGCCAGTTTAGAGCAAGTCCTCAAAGCCGATCCATTATCAGAACTTGGCCTTGAATATGCAAACTGGTTACCAAAAGAGCGTGTAACCACCCTTTTTTATCGCAGTTTAAAGTAGCGCCTAGCGCGAACCATAACGCATAAACCTAATTAAGCTGAGCATTTGTTCAGCTTTTTTGATTTTTACGTGCCTAAAGGAGTTGTATATGTCGGCAGAAAAAACCCATCTTGAAATTTGTAATTTAAGCAGAGAACAATACCCACAAATTAAAACCTTGATGGACGAAGCATACCCTGATTTAGGCGGCGCATGGCCAAGCCATACAATTTTTAGACTTATAGATCAGTTCCCTGAAGGGCAAATTGGTATTGTTGATGATGGCGTGCTGGTGGGTTTAGCGCTGAGTGTCCAAGTAGATTATGCACGTTTTTCAAACCCGCACACCTATGAAGATATTGCTGATGGCCATGATCGTGTATTTAGTGATACCACAGGTGACGCGCTATATGGTTTAGATGTTGCTATTAGTGAGCAGTACCGAGGCATGCGATTAGGGCGTCGTCTTTATGATGCCCGTAAAGAATTATGTCGCCAATATAACTTACGCGCTATTTTAGCGGGTGGCCGCATTCCGCGTTATTACAATCACAGCGACGATATGACGCCAATGGAATACATTGCCAAGGTGGATCAAAAAGAGATATACGATCCAATATTGAGCTTTCAATTAGCTAACGATTTTCAGGTAAAGCGTTTACTTAAAAAGTACCTTCCAGAGGATCAAGAGTCAGTAGGTTATGCCACGTTACTTGAGTGGAATAACATTATGTTTGAGCCAACCGATACCGTTATTGAGTCGACTAAATCAATCGTACGTGTTGGGGCTGTGCAGTGGCAAATGCGCTGTGTTGAATCGGTTGAAGAAATGCTTAAGCAAGTTGAATACTTTGTTGATACGGTATCTGATTACAAAAGCGATTTTATTTTATTTCCGGAGTTTTTTAATGCGCCATTGATGGGATTAACTGAACAAAGTAACCAAACCGAAGCCATTCGGTATTTAGCCGAATACACTGAGACCTTTAAAAACGCCATGTCGCGTATGGCGATAGAATACAACGCCAACATTATTACCGGCTCAATGCCGCTTGCCGAAGACGATAAAATTTATAACGTTAGTTATTTATGCCATCGCAGCGGTAAAATAGACGAGCAACGTAAAATTCATATTACCCCGCATGAACAAAACGATTGGGTGATCCAAGGCGGTGATAAAATTGCTGTATTCGATACAGATGCAGGCCGTGTAGGTATTCAAATTTGTTACGATGTTGAATTTCCTGAGTTGTCGCGTATTTTAGCAACCCAAGGGCTTGATATTTTATTTGTGCCATTTTGGACTGACACTAAAAATAGTTACTTGCGTGTACGCCATTGTGCCCAAGCACGTGCCATTGAAAACGAATGTTATGTGGTTATTGCAGGCTCTGTGGGTAACTTACCTGAAGTAGAAAGCTTAGATGTGCAGTTTTCACAGTCGGCGGTACTAACCCCATCGGACTTTTCATTTCCGCACGATGCCACACTAAATGAAGCCACCACCAATACCGAAATGCTATTATTTAGCGACTTAGATATGGATAAGTTAAAAATTCTTCACAGTGAAGGGACAGTGCGTAACTTAAAAGACCGCCGCAGTGATTTATATGAAGTGATATTGAAAAAGAGAGATGTTTAATGGCGTGGATGTACTTAATAATTGCAGGGTTACTTGAAATTGGTTGGCCAATAGGCCTAAAAATTTCACAAAACCCAGATACCCGTTGGCAAGGCATTGCAATTGCAATCGCGTTTATGGTCGCAAGTGGCTTTATGCTTTGGTTAGCGCAAAAGCAAATATCTATGGGCACGTCGTACGCAGTATGGACGGGTATTGGTGCTGCTGGTACGTTTTTAGTGGGTATATTATTTTATGGTGATGCAGCCACTTTTGGCCGTATTGCTGGTGTGTTAATGATTATTTGTGGTGTCATCACCTTAAAAATTAGTCATTAATTGTTAGATTAAACAAGCGCAGGTTGATACCTGCGCTTGTTTTAACTACTTGGCAGCATTACCAATATAGCAGCCACTGCAATCAATAATAGCCCCGCACTGTCTTGGCGCTTTAGCGGCTGCTTTAGCCATAAAATAGAGATTAACATGGTAAAAAATACTTCTATCTGGCCGAGCGTTTTTACATAGGCAACATGTTGCAAGCTCATGGCACTAAACCAGCCTACGGAACCTAAGCAGCTAAATACACTCACTGCACTTGTCATTTTCTTATATTGATACATCATTTTAAAGGTATGGCGCTCTTTTAAAGCAATGTATATACATAACATCAGTGTTTGCAAGCTAATAATCAGTAACAAAACCCACGCGGGTGCATAAGGAAAAGCTATACCCGAGCTTAAACTCGCTTCGCGGATCCATGACGATGACAACGCAAACGAAGTACCGCAAGCAAGCCCTGTTAAGGCGGTTTTTAAGCTAAAATGTTTCACATTCGCAATGCCGCTTAATAGCAATACAGCGAGTGCGCCAATAAATACACCAATCCAACCTAAAAATGAAAGCGCCGAACCAAAAAATAGTAACCCTAATATCGCCGCCATTAGCGCTTCGCTTTTAGCAAGGCCGGCGCCTACTGCAAAATTGTTCATTTTAAACAACTTCACCATGAGCCCTGTGGCAATAATTTGCACTATGCTGGCTCCAATAATATAGCTAATAAATAAAGGATTAAATGAAGGGAGAGGCGCATCTTGGTAATAATAAAGCGCATATAAATACAGCCCTGCAATAGGGCTTGCGACAATAAAGCGGGCTAGAGTAACGCCAGCAACGCTGACATGAGCGCTTAATTTGCTTTGCAGCGCATTACGCCATGACTGCATAAATGCGGCAAAAATAGTGAGTAAAATCCAAATCATCTTAAATAACATACAAAAAAGTGGAGAGCTAATTTAGCAGTACTCTGGCATTAAAGCGACCATCAAAAAGGCATAATGAATATTCATCACCTGCGACAATTTGCCACAGTGACGCACTGCTTAAATCGGCTATAGTGTGAGGGATGTTACTGCTAGCCGCCAGAGCTCAGGTTATTTATATTTGGCGGCTTTTTTCTATTTGCTGTGTTATTTTGGGTCATAAATAATAACTCGAGAATTATAATGATGATTTTATTGGTTTGCGCCTTAATTGCAGTGATCATGCCTTATGTTGCGAGAATCCCAGCTATTATAGAAATGAATAAGCTCGGTGGTTACGATAATAAACATCCGCGGCAACAACAAACACAACTTACAGGACTCGGAGCACGGGCGCTGGCTGCTCATCAAAACTGTTTTGAATCGTTAGCGGTTTTTGCCGTTGCTTTGGCTGCTGTATTAGGCACAAACAATGTTAATGCCGTAACCGAAACTTTAGCGATGACGCATATTGTAGCACGTATTTTATTTTGTACTTTTTATTATTTAAACCTCGATATTATTCGCTCGATCACTTGGCTGGTAGGCATGGGAACCGCTATTGGCATGATCGCCGTCAGTTTATAACGAGAATAAGCAAAAACCACAAAGCAAGCAGCCTAAAAGGGTGCTTGCTTTATAGTCTTAAACACTTATTCCCATTAATGCGATATGTTAACTCGCTCTATTAAATCACTTTTTGTAACTGTACTGTTGAGTTCAAAATCAAGTTGTATTAGTACGTTTTGTTGTCCCATTGATGAAGGTGTATATTGCCATTGCATCAGTGCTCTTTTTGCTTCTTTGTTAAAGACTGCTTCTGGTTCAGCTTTTACAACAGTAATGTTAGCTGTTTTGCCTGCTGGGGTTATGTCGTATTTTAATACCACCGAACCGCTAATGCCTTGTTCCGCCGCTTGTTTTGGGTAAAGCGGTTCGATTCGCATTACGGGAGCGATAGATGTTTCTTTTTTAGCTGATGCTTCAGGTTGCTTTGCTACTGCTAAGCCACTGAGCAAGCTCGCAGCGATAAGTAACACGCTTCCTTTTGCTAGGCGCGAATGTGCGCCGTTATGTTTGATATTAGTAAGTCGTTGTAACATGGTTTTTTTATCTCCGTAGTGTGAATAAGCCATCAGACCCGCTGGCGCATTGGCAGCGCAGTTTATTAAGGCTTTGCTGTATAAAATTTGTTGCTGTGTGGTTTTATTGCTTAGTACCCGTTCATCACAAGTTAGCTCCTGCAAACGTCTACAGCTTGCGTAAGCCATCCAAGCCAGAGGGTTAAACCACAATAAAATTGTAGCCAGTAATAGCACCACATTTATAAGGTTGTCTTTGCGCTTTATATGCACGTTTTCGTGCTCTAGAATAAGCGCTAGAGTAGCATTATCAAACTGAGTATTATAATTGTGCGGCAATACCAGTTTGCTATTAAAAACACCAATGACCATGGGCGTAGCCACCTGAGCACTGGTATAAGTTTTTACTCCGATTATTACCTGCTTAAAGTTCGCTAATTCAGTGAACTTTAGGCCTTTAACAAATCGGGTATGGGTAACAACAGCGGCAATTAATAAGACCGTGGTAATAATGACATACAGTAGCGCCAAACTAACACTCAAGCTGTTTGTAAGTACCTGATTAGGTGTAATTAAATAGTAACTAATGCCGCTATTTTGCAGTGGCTTAATTGCACTAGGTAAATTAGCCAACAGAACTGATACAGGTATTAACCAAGCTAATTTATACACAAAGCGTGAACCAAGGGTTTTTAAGCCAAAGCGCTCAAGTAAAACAAACCCTGCAAACAACAGACTTAATAATAGCTGCTGTTCAATGAGCCAATTAAATCCTATTTGAATCGCCATGCTAACTCCTTACTTTTGATTCTTTTCCCAGTCATCAATGACTTTTTTAAGCTCGTTTATATCTTGCTGAGAGAGTTGCTCCGATTTAGCGAAGCCACTTACCAAAGGAGCAATACGACCACTAAAAAAGCGCTCTATGAAGTCCTTACTCTCTTTTAAAGTATAATCAGCACGGGCAATACATGGCGTATAAATATATTGGCGGCCGTCTTTTTCAAAGCTAAGCGCGCCTTTTTTTACTAGACGACCCAATAAGGTTTTAATGGTTTTTTCGTGCCATTGTTTATCGTCACTTAAACGCTCAATAATTTGGCTGGCTGTGGCGGGGTAGTTAATCCAGAGTGCATCCAGCACTTCAAATTCTGCTTTTGATAATTCGATCATTTTATTGCCTACAAGTGTAATCCTTCACTTGAGACTACACTTGTAATCTATTTTTGCAAGTTTATTTTTTGTTTTTTAATCACGCTAAAGGGAGGGGATTAGTGTGAGCTTATTGGCTTAAAATATCGTTTTTGTTAATTTTTATAAAGTGGTTTTCTGGGAGGTTTAAATTATCTAATAGTAATTCACTGATCTGTACGCGGTATAAATCAATGACTGTGTAGCCACAGTAATGCGCCATTTTACGAATTTGCCTGTTGAGCCCTTGTTTTAAAACAATACTAAATTGATTACTCGCTATTTTAACTACTTCACAAGGTCGTGTTATTTGCTTATCAACGGGGACGCCTGCCGCCATTTTTTTACAAAAATGCGCGTCTAATGGTTTATTCACAGTGACTAAGTAGCGTTTAGGTTGATGAAAGTCTGGATGAATCAGTTGATTACAAAAGTCTCCGTCGTTGGTCAAGATAATTAAACCACGAGAATCTTTATCAAGGCGGCCAATAGGGTAAACACGGGTAAGTTGAGGCAGGTGATGAATAAGGCTGTTGGGGTCGTGATGATTGAGTTTACAGTCAATCCCTACCGGTTTGTGATAGGCAAAGTACACCAAATCGGCTGGGCCTTTAATGGCGTGACCATTAACGATAACACGGTCGTTTTCGTCCACATGATCAATATGATTAGCGGGGCGATTATTAACGATGACAACGCCTTCATCAATCAAGCGCGACGCTTGTTTTCGTGAGCAAATACCGGCATGAGCAATGTATTTAGCGAGTCGAATTTTTGTATCCATAACGCCGTGTAATTAAAAAATATTGATCGCGATTATAGCAAAGCTGCGTATTGATTACTTGGACAGTTAATTTAACAGTAGGTAGGTTACTATGGGTATTCAATTTTCAGAACTAAAAAAGCATCAGCCATTACAAAAAGTGGTTGTTCATTCACTGGAAATGGCCTTGTACCAAGTGTCTGTTGTCATTAATAATGTTGAATACTATGTACAAGAAAGTAATGGTGAATTTGTGAAGGCACTAAGCCCATTACATATTCAAAAACGCTTTGAAGATATCGCCTATGCACAAATGATGCTAAGGCACACCAGTGCTTATGATGAAATGTGTGGTCAACCAGAAAAAATTTCCAGTAATATGCTCGAAGTGCCCTTTGGGCAAAACAACCTGTTTTAATATCAGGTATTTGCTAATATAGGTTTATTTGGAATCATCCAATGTACCTATTACATCCCGATAATTCTGAGCAATTAAATCAAGCACTGCGCGCGCACATGCTTGAGTTTAATGCTCAGCACTTCGACGCACAGCGTCAACCTCTTGGCTTTAAATATCTCGATAAACAAGGTGAGTTAGTTGCAGGCATAAGCGGTCATGTGTTTGGTAACTGGTTGCTAATAAGCTGGTTATGGTGCGATGAATCGGTACGAGGCAATGGCTTGGCTGATTCGTTATTAATGTCATTAGAACACGCGGCAATTGAACAAGGCGCTGCTCAGGCTCAGCTTGACACCTTAGATTTTCAAGCCAAGCCTTTTTATGAAAAACGGGGTTACCAAGTTAAATATCAACTTGATAATTACCCACTTAATGGCACTCGTTACTTTATGGAAAAACCGCTAATAGTGGCTAAATAACGCTGATTGGAGCGTTATTTTTTTGCTGTTAATGGCGTACCATCAAAGGTAATACCTAAAAATGGGGTGGCTTCAGGCGCTAACATAAAGGTGCGAATATTCATGTGATCGTCTGCATCTGGGTTGTTTAGTACGTCTTCGCGATAAAATGCCCCAAAACAATCTAATGTATTTTGCTTACTAAGACCATTGAGCTTAGCAAACGCAAAAATTTTGCATGAACCGTTATTTTCACTCGCAGAGCTCAATAACCCATGGTTACTAAAACTGCACGCTGTAAAAGTATAATGCTCATCAATAACGGCCATAGTATCAGCAAAAGCAATGCTTTTAGGCTCATTCGCGAGCGTTGTTAAGTAGTTTGTGAGCGTCATACGCTGTCCTTGTTATTATAAGATATTGTTAAGTAATTACCCCTAACCTATCTTATGATTGATTTATATTCAATTGAGCCAATAAAACAAGCATAGTTTATTTACCAATTAAGTGGGTTAACGCATGAATGTTGGTTATTTCAATATCAGCAAGTCCTTTGTAGGCATAGGCTTGTGCTTGATTATTTAACCACACAGACTGGCAGCCAGCGTTATTAGCACCTTGCACATCGCTATCAAGGCTGTCACCTATGTGTAAAATTTCACTGTTGTTAATACGCAAATGTGTTGCAGCTTGATCAAATAAGGTCGTATGTGGTTTAGCTTTACCGTGCAAGCCAGCTTGCAGCACCAGTTCAAACTTATCTTTTAAATTAAAACGCTCAACCTCTACATTACCGTTAGTAATGGCAATTAATTTGTAGTGCTGGCTTAGTTTATCGAGCAATGTTAGTACGTCTTCGCTCACTTCAATATTACTGCGCGCATCAGCAAATGCTTGATAAGCACTGTGTGCATGATGCTCTACTTCATCGTCTTTAAAACCAAGCTCAGACAAAACTAAGCGTAGGGTATGTTTACGCCACTGAGTGACGTTATCAATGAGTTCAGGTTGGTGTTGAACAACTCGCTCACGGCATTGTTGCCAAAACTGTGGTCCCTGTTTTTTATAGCCTGGCAGCGCATTTAAATAATCAATTTGCGCCTGAACGGCTGCGGTTATGATTGGGCTGTTGTCGTATAAGGTGTCGTCTAAGTCAAAGCTTAGTACAGAAAAAGGAGAAATTGCGCGATTAAATCGGATCATGGTTATTACCCTAATCGGTTCGTTTTTTAGCACGTGGATGGGTGTTGTCGTACACCTTAGCCAAGTGCTGAAAATCTAAATGAGTATAAACTTGGGTTGCAGATAAACTACTGTGGCCTAATAGCTCCTGTACTGCTCGTAAATCGCCAGACGATTCTAAAATATGCGACGCAAATGAGTGGCGTAATTTATGCGGATGCACTTGTGAGCTTATACCTTGTTTAATGCCCCATTCTTGCATTCGCAAACGGACTTGGCGCACAGAGATACGGTTTTTTTTACTACTTAAAAATACCGCGTGTTCGTCTGCGCCCATAAATAGCGGCCGAACCGCGAGCCATTTCTTTAATGCCTCAAGGGCCTTAGAGCCAACCGGTATTAGCCGTTCTTTTGCACCTTTACCACGTACCAGTATTTCACCATTACGGGCGTTTATATCCTGCATGTTAGCACCAACTAACTCGCTAATGCGCAGACCTGATGAATACATGAGTTCCATCATGGCTTTATCTCGAATGGCAAGTGGATCGTCATCGGGGATTTCGAGTAAACGTGCCATTTGGTCAACATCAAGATTTTTAGGTAAAGGCTTGGCAAATTTAGGGCCTTTTATCCCTTGCGCGGGGTTATGGTAATGCGGTTGCTCAGTAATATTTTTTGCTTTTAAAAACTTATATAAACTTCGAATGCAGCTTAGCTTTAAGCTGATTGTTCTGCCGCTCAGTTGCTTAGCGCGCAGCGCCATGCTGTAACGGCGAATGTGCTCACTTTGTACGGCAAACCAATTGTCGCATAGCTTATTAAAATACAAGGCGGCAAAACCTAATTGGCTAACATATTGATTGACGGTGTGCGCTGAATACTGGCGTTCAAATTTTAAGTAATCACTAAATAATGTAATGGGTGTACGCCAGCTATCGCTTAAGTCGCTAATATTTGGCGTGTCGTCGCTCATGCCAGTTCCAGTAACCGTATTTGTAATGAGCGTACAAAATCTAACACAAATAAGTTATCTTGTGAGGGCTCAAAGTGGTTCTCATCGTGGCTGCCAAAAGCCAAAATTGCGTAGGGGTTAGTGGGTTCGCCAATTAAATACAGGGCGGTCGATTGGGTATCCTCGTTAAAGAGTAAGTCGCGCTCTTGCTGATTTACCCGCCCTAAATAATGATTACTATCTGACAATCTATGCTTTACTAAGCCCTCAAACGCGCTGTCGTATCTTACGAGTTTGCACTCATTAATAGTCGGGCTCATGCAAATAATGTTGCGTAAGTTACTTGCCAAAGTATTAAAGTCGTAATTGCTCCAAAGCTGACGATGGCATTGACTGAACAAGCGGTACACGAGTTCATTTTGCGTGGCATACTTGGTCATCGTCTCGATTTGATGTTTTAACTGAGTATTATGTTCACGTAGTTGACGTTGCTGAATATGTACTAACGAAGTCGCCCCCTGAACTTGCTGTTGTAACTCAAGTTGCGCTAATAGCGCAGGTTGATTTATTAAAAAATCAGGGTGCTGTTGTAAGTAATCTATTACTTGCTGTTTAGTTAATTCACTCATAGTGCAACTTGCCCATCAAATACATGTTCAGCGGGGCCTGTCATACGCACTGGGTGGCCTTCGCCACTCCAGCGAACTTGTAAGCTACCGCCTGGTAAATCAACTTGCACTGTGCTGGTGAGCTTGTTTTGAATAAAGCCAATCACCATAGCGGCACACGCACCGGTACCACAAGCAAGTGTTTCGCTTACACCACGTTCCCACACTCTGAGTTTAATGTGTTCTTGAGAAACAACCTGCATAAAGCCAATATTTGCGCGCTGTGGAAAGCGTTCATGATTTTCAAGCAACGGGCCAAGGGTACTCACTTGTGCCGTTTCAATGTCGTCTACTTCCATGACGCAATGCGGGTTACCCATAGAAACAGCACCACTAAAAACGGTATGTTCTTCTGCGCGAATAATGTAAGTCAGCTCACGTTTGGTTGCTTTGAGCGGGATTTTACTCGGCTCAAAATTAGGGTGTCCCATGTTAACCGTTACTTGGCCGTCTTTTTCAATATACAGGGTGAGGTTACCAGATTTAGTTGAAACGCTAATTTTATGTTTATTGGTTAAGCCTTTCATGCGCACAAAGCGGGCAAAGCAACGGGCGCCGTTACCACATTGTTCTACTTCGTGGCCGTCGGCATTAAAAATCCGATAGTGAAAATCGAGATCGGGTGAGTAAGGGGCTTCAACCATCAGTAATTGGTCAAACCCAATGCCGAAATGGCGATCGGCCAGCTTTTTGATTTGATCACGGGATAAAAAAACGTTTTGTGTAATATTATCAATCACAACAAAGTCGTTACCTAAGCCGTGCATTTTGGAAAAATTAACTAACATAGCGCTCTAATTCGGTTTTGCTCTGCGCTAATCATGCCACAGAGCAGCTAGGTAACAAAAACGTTTATGGTAAAATTTTCTCACCTTGGTACAGGCTCTCGATGGTTTCGCGTTCGCGAATAAGATGATGTTGCTCACCATCTACCATTATTTCGGCAACCCGTGGGCGTGAGTTATAATTTGAACTCATTGTAAAGCCGTATGCTCCAGCGCTTCGCTGCACTAATAAGTCACCTTGTTTGAGTGCTAGAGGGCGGTCTTTACCTAAAAAGTCACCGGTTTCACACACCGGCCCAACCACATCATAGTTGTGGGTAGGTGTTTCGTCATCACGCACCGAGACAGGAATAATTTTTTGCCACGCTTGATAAAGTGATGGGCGCAACATGTCATTCATACCCGCATCAACAATCGCAAAGTACTTGTCTTGATTTTGCTTAATAAACTCAACCTGAGTCACTAAAATCCCAGCGTTGGCGGCAATAGCTCGCCCTGGTTCAAAAATCAGTTCAAGGTGGCGATAATTAGTAAGGCGCTGTGTTACTTGTGCTGCATACTCACTCGGGTGGGGAGGCTGTTCGTCGTCGTAGGTTACTCCAAGGCCTCCACCAATATCTAAATGGCTTAACTCAATACCTGCATTTTTTAACTCATCAATTAATGCCAGTAGTTTATCAAGCGCCTCTAAAAACGGTTTGGTTTGTGTCAGCTGTGAGCCAATGTGACAATCAACCCCAACTATATTTAAGCCAGGTAACGACGCAGCATGTTGGTACACACTTAACGCGGTTTCGATACCAATGCCAAATTTGTTTTCTTTTAGGCCAGTAGAAATATACGGGTGTGTTTTAGCATCAATATCAGGATTAACACGAATAGAAATTGGCGCGTCTAGATTAAGCTCACACGCTACTTCTGAAATGCGCTCAAGCTCTGAGATTGATTCAACGTTAAAACATTTAATACCTAATTCTAACGCATAAGCAATTTCGTCAGCGGTTTTAGCAACCCCAGAAAACACCACTTTATTAGCTGCGCCTCCCGCTTTGATGACCCGCGCGAGCTCGCCTTTTGAAACAATGTCAAAACCCGCACCAAGTCGCGCCAGTATATTTAATACTGCAATATTTGAATTTGCTTTAACGGCGTAGCACACTAGGCTTTTATGATCTTGAGCTGCATTGGCAAACGCTAAATAATGGCGTTCAAACGTCGCTCTTGAATACACATAACACGGTGTACCATAGTGCTGTGCAATCGTTGCTACGCTGACATCTTCAGCAAATAGTTGGTTGTTTTTATAATTAAAAAAATCCATTTACTGCTCCTGTTTTTGCTCAATAGGTGTTTGCTTGTTGGGGGTGTCTGTTGGCTGATTTTGTTCAGTAGGCTGCTCTGGTAAGTAAAGCGGGCCGCTTTGACCACAGCCAGCTAACGCACACAACAAAACGGTGCTGATTAATAGTTGTTTTAATTGTAAGGTATATGTCGCTTTCATTAGATTAATATGGTTGCTGGCTTTATAATCGCAGAGTAACAGAATATCTAAAAAATGCAGCTATTCGCGGATGATTTTATTCCTGTTACACTAGCTGTACAAACATGCACCCATTATTTAGGCGTCTTGCCTGCAAAGGAAATTAACGATGACTGATCATGAATATCACCAGTTAGCAGAAGCTCTTATGTTCACAATTGAAGAACAAGTTGATGATTGTGAAGCAGATTTAGATTATGAATCGGCTCAAGGTATTTTAGAAATTATTTTTCCAGATCGCAGTAAAATTGTGATTAATAAGCAAGCACCGTTGCATCAAGTGTGGGTGGCAACAAAATTTAATGGTCACCATTTTGAAATGCGTGATGGTCAATGGATTGATAACCGCTCAGGCGCAGAGTTTTGGAGTTTCATCAATGAAGCGTCAACACGTCAAGCGGGTCAAGAAATTAAGTGGCAATCATCGCTATGAGTTTAGAGTTTGTTCAATACCCAGCTCAGGGGATGCATAAAGCCACGGTTATTTGGCTACATGGTTTGGGTGATTCAGGTGATGGTTTTGCCCCAGTAGCGCCACAGCTCGATTTACCCAGTGAACTAGGTGTGCGTTTTGTATTTCCGCATGCGCCTATGCAGGCTGTTACTATTAACGGCGGTATGCAGATGCGCTCATGGTATGACATTAAATCGATGGATTTAGACAAACGTGCAGATGAACAAGGGGTTAGGGAGTCTGCAGCAAAAGTTGAGCAATTAATAACGCAAGAAATGGCTAACGGCATACCGGCGAACAAAATTATTTTAGCGGGATTTTCACAAGGTGGCGTCATATCGCTACATTTAGCCCCGCGTTTAGAGCAAAAGCTTGCTGGCGTTATGGCACTATCAACCTATATGTGTGTGCCACATAAATTGGCTGATGAAGCAAAGCAAACACAGCTAAATATATTTATGGCTCATGGGAGCCAAGATGACGTTGTACCGCATAGCGCGGGTAGAAGTGCGTTTGAAGTATTATCAACGCATAACATGGATGTGAGTTGGCAAGAATACCCTATGGGGCATCAGGTTTGTACACAAGAGTTACAAGCTGTGCGCCAATGGTTAATTTCTCGCTTAAGTTAGTTTAGGAGCCGCTGAGGGTTAAAATGAGTCAAAAAATAGTAATAACAGCAAATGTAAAACGTGAACCACAGGTTAGCGAACCCAGCGTGAGCTATGAGTGGCATTGGCGTCGGATTGTGAGTATTTCTATGTTGGTGATTATGACCTCTGCAGCGGTTATTTACGGCCTGTCTAGCGCTGTGAATGCTGATCAAGGGGCGCCGCATCCTAATGAGCAGCTTGATTTTACTGAGCAACAAACAGCAATTGTGTCGTTAAGTGATGATACTGCAGCATCAGCAGAGAGTGAAAACGCAACAGATGCTGATGAGGAGCTGCTGAGCAGTGTCGCAATTGCAGCACCTAAAATCCTTTCCCCAGATGAGCAAAAACCAGCTCCTATTACCGAACAAGTAACATCAAAGCCTGAAGTTCAACAAAGTATTATTGAGCAAGAAGTAGAGCCAACGCTCACTGCTGAGCCTGAAGAGGCAGCCATGGCTGCAACAGATAACCAAACGCCTGAAACCGAAACGGCCAGTGAAAAACTGGCTGAGCAAAAAGTATTTGCTGAATCAGCACAAGTTGCGAGTGTGGCCATTGGTGCCAAAATAGATACAGCTACTATTAGCCGAGCCGTATTGACGCGCAGTGTGAGTAATCGTGAACCAACCAATGTATTTGCCGCCGATGTGCGTTTAAGCCAATTTGAAGAATCATTGTCATTTTTTAGTGAGCTTAAAAACTTACAAGGTCAGCAGGTAAAGCATATTTGGTTATTTGAAGGCGAAGTGATGGCGGAAGTGTCGCTCAAAGTTACTTCTCCGCGCTACCGAACTTACTCAACTAAAAATATTATGGATTCCCAGTTAGGGAATTGGCGCGTTGATGTAGTTGATGAAAGCGGGCTGCTCATCGCTCAAAAAGAATTTAGAGTTTTAGCAAATTAAATAGCCTTAGATTGAATAAGTTTTAATCCCAAAAGCTAGTAATTATTAATGGATATTTTATGACTGAAAAAACAAAGTTAGTTCGCATTGCTACTCGTAAAAGTGCATTGGCACTGTGGCAGGCTGAATTTGTAAAAGCGCAGCTAGAGCATTTTCACGATGACGTGCGTGTAGAGCTGGTGCCTATGTCGACTCAAGGTGACATTATTTTAGATACACCACTGGCTAAAATTGGTGGTAAAGGCTTATTTGTAAAAGAACTAGAACAAGCCATGCTTGATGGGCGAGCAGACATTGCAGTGCATTCAATGAAAGATGTGCCAGTCGAATTTCCAGATGATTTAGAGTTACACGTTATTTGTGAGCGTGAAGACCCGCGTGACGCATTTGTCTCAAATAATTTTGCCAATATTGATGCGTTACCGCAAGGCGCCATTGTTGGCACCTCAAGTTTACGTCGCCAATGCCAAATCAGAGCGTTGCGTCCAGATTTAGAAATTCGTGACTTACGTGGCAATGTAAATACACGTTTAGCAAAGCTTGATAGTGGTCAATACGATGCGATTATACTCGCAGCGGCTGGGCTAATTCGTTTAGAAATGGGTGAACGTATTCGTGACTTTATTGAGCCAGAAGTGTCGTTGCCTGCTAATGGTCAAGGTGCTGTCGGTATTGAATGCCGTATAAATGATGAAGTTACTAAAGCCTTATTAGCACCGCTGGAGCACAGTGAAACTCGTATTCGTGTTAATGCCGAGCGCGCAATGAACCGCCACTTAGAAGGGGGCTGCCAAGTTCCGATTGGTGCTTATGCACTGGTTGATGGCGATCAAGTACATTTACGTGGTTTAGTTGGGGCAATTGATGGCAGCGAAATTTTACGCGATGAAATTAGTGGGCATGTTGATGATGCGGAAAAATTAGGGATTGAGCTGGCTAAAAAACTCTTAGCACAAGGCGCAGATAAAATCCTTGCTGACGTATATCGAGACGCATAATGAAACACATCTTGATAACTCGGCCCGAAGGAAAAGGCGCAGCCCTTGCACAGCAACTTGAGCAAGCGGGTTATCAAGCGTCTTTATGTCCTGTTCTAAAAATAACGTATTTAACCCCAACCAGCGTTGAGCTAAGCCCGTTGGTTAATGCCGACAAAATTATTTTTGTTTCGCAAGATGCAGTACATGCACTGAGTGCGCTTAAGCCTGCAATTAACACCAAAGCGCAGTTTTATGGTGTTGGCCAACAAACAGCCGACACCATTTATGAAGTATTTGGTGTACGTGCTGCTTTGCCAAAACAACATGATTCTGAGGGGTTGCTGGCGCTTAAGTCATTGGCTGAGGTTGATGGCAGTAATATCGTGTTGGTTAAAGGTATTGGTGGGCGGCCTGAGATAGCAAAAACTTTAAAACAACGCGGTGCTTTTTTAAATAATTGTGTGGTGTATCAGCGTGAGCCGGTAGCGCAACAACCCGCTGACTGGATAGACCACTGGCAAAGCCAGAATGTACACGGTATAGTCATTACTAGTAATGCCGCCGTTGATGCCATTTTTAATACCCTTACCGCGGCGCAACTAACATGGTTACAACAGTGCGAATTTTATGTTGCCAGTGAGCGTATTGGCGATTATTTACAACAGCAAAAAATAAATTCGACACATATACATACTGCGGCAGGGGCTAGCGACCACGCTATGTTTGCCTGCATTAATCAGCAAGGTAGCAAAATGAGTGAACAGTCAGCGACGTCAAAAGTAGAAAAAGCAGCAGCGCAACCAATAGCCAATAACACGTTTAATACCGCTAAAAACGACACTGCAAAAGCCAATAATCAAACGCAAAATAATACCCATAAAGTGAGTAAGGTGGGCAGTTTAGCGTTGGTGATTTCGTTACTTGTTGCCAGTGGCGTGGGTTATGAGTTTTATCAAAAGCTCAATGCCGGTAAAGTGCAAAATTTAGCGATTAATGCATTAACAGAGCAAAATAAGATATTGCAGCAAGAGCTGCAAGCGCTTAAGTCTGAGCAACTCAGTCTACAGCAAGCGTTACAAAAGAGCGAAGAGCAAATTGCTATGGCGCTCAATGAAAACTCTATAAAAAATCAACAAGCATTAAAAGCAGCACTGCAAAAAGTGCAACAAAGTGGTAATACATTAAATCCACAAGAGGTCACCAGCTTGCAACGCATGGCTGAATTTAAATTGTGGGCTGAACAAGATTACCAAGGCACCAGTGCCGTGCTTAAACGTTTAGATTCATTGTTAAGCGATCATTCCGGTACGCTTGAGTTGCGTCAAGCAATTACACAAGACATACAAACACTCGACAATATTAAACCCGTTGCGACAGAAGCGATTTATTTACAATTAAACAGCGTAATCAAGCGTATTGATGACTTGGTATTTAATGCGGTTAATTTGCCTGAAGAGGCGAGTATAAGTGATGAGAATGTACTCTCTGAAGATGTTAGTGATTGGCAGCAAAACATTCTTAATAGTTGGAATAAAATAGTCGATAGCTTTATTACTATTCGCCATCATGAAGGCGTATTAATTGAGCCACTATTAACTGACCGAGAGCGTCATTTAATTACCCAGCGCATCAAGCTTAATATTACTCAGGCGCAAGACGCATTAATGGGTAAACAAGCTAGTATTTATTTTAACGCTTTGAATGATACAAAACGTTTGGTTAATGAATACTTTAAACAAGATGACGATGCAACAAAAGTGGTAATACAGACCTTAGCCAATCTTGAAAAAGAATCGCTTAACTTTAATCCTGAAGTGACACTGCAAAGCACTCAAAAAGTGAAGGAGTGGGCACAATGATAGGGCTGATTATTTTTATTGTCGCTATTGTGTTGGTGCTAGCGATTACCCCCTTTGTGTTAGATGAAAAAGGCTATGTGCTGATTTCATTTAACAATACCACCATAGAGGGCACAATTGTTTCGTTTTGTATTATGGCAGCACTGATCGCAGCGGCTTTATATTTAACTTATAAGCTAGTGCGTTATTGTTTATCTATATACAGAAACACTAAGCATGGCTTTTTTGCGCGAAGCCAAGAGCGTAAACATGCGGCAATAGAGCAAGCATTGTGGAGCCTCATTAATGATGATTACGCGCAAGTGGAAAGCGCGTTATCAAGTAACAGTGTGCCTGCTAAATTTGACGATATACGTTTAGCATTATTAGCAAAAGCCGCACTTGCAAATAATCAGCCAGATAAAGCGCTTGAGCGTTTATTTGAAATCAGCCCAGAGCAACAACTTAAAGTGGCTAAACTATGGTTAGCCAGTGGCGACAGCAGTGTTATTGAACCGCAAATACGGATGGCGGCTGAATCTAAAAAAGCCACGGTACTTGAGCTTAAACTGTACACTGAAGTGTTGGTGCAACAGCAGCACTTTAAAATATTAGAAGACTTTTTACCGCGCTTATTACGTAAAGATGTATTGAGCGATAAGCAGTGGCAGCAGGTGTTTTTAGCTTATTTTGCTGCTCAAGCGAGTGATGAGTTAACCAGTAAGTACCAGCAATTAGGTAAGAAATTGCAAGCACATGCGTACACTGCGTACTTAACTCAAATGGCAAAAACAGGGCAGTTGGCGAGTATTGAAAACGAGTTAATTAAAATGCTCAAACACGCTAAGCACCACACTGAGCTTGCCAACATTTTACGTGAAGCTGCGCCAAGTAATGCTTACAAGCTGCAATCAAGTATTCAAGAACGGTTGAAAAAAGATGAGCACAATAACGCGTTATTATTAGCATTGGCGTGTTTAGCGAATGCCCAAGGTGATTATGATTTAGCTGCACGAGTATTCGACAAAGCGCTCAATAGTGATAACAAATCACAGTATCGACAACAAGCTATACTAAGCTATAAACACAGCGCACAATTAGATAAGGCGCTTGTGCTCTATCAATAATGGATTATATTTTATAAATCAATAATTAAAAGCGCAGGAGCGAAGGCTATGAAAAATGTGTTTACACTCTCTTTTAGTCTTGCATGCGCTTATTTTTTTATTGGTTATCTTAGTAATTTATTACTCGCAGTTGACGGTTATGCCGTGGCTTCTTGGCCACCTGCAGGCATTGCACTAGCCAGTTTTTTATTATGGCGCCATCGCGCTTACTTAGGCATTATTGCTGGTTCTTTACTGATTAATTTAATTCATTTAGACCATGTTACAGATATTTTAAACTGGCAAATTTTGTTACATGCAGTGAGCCTCAGCTTCGCTGCTTTTTTGCAAGCATGGCTTGGCGCGCAAATAATTACAAAAGTAATAAAAGCCCCTCTAGACCTTTCATCGTTAAAATTAAGTATTCAAAGCTTAGTAATTGCAGGTCCTGTCTGCTGTGTTATAGGCGCTATTGCTGGCACGAGTTTATTAGTATTTAACCAGATCATCCCTGCTGCGAATGCGCTGGATAATTTTATTACTTGGTGGATAGGTGACAGCATTGGCGTATTAATTTTTACCCCATTACTATTAGCTGTATTTCACTATTCTGAGATGCGCCATCGACTACAAGTTATTGTTCCTGCATTACTTATTTATGCGATTATTAGTATTAGCTTTTATGGTGCAGCGAGCGTAAAAAAACAAAAAGACACTCAAAAGCAAGAAACGAAAGTGCTTGCAACTCAAAGCGCGATAAATCAAAAGTTAGATGAGATCATTGCACATCTATCTTTATTAAGTGGTTTTTTAGCAAATAGTGAAGACGTTAGTTTTAGTGAGTTTACGCAGTTTACGGCTAAACAATTAAGCTACAGTGAAGAAATACTCGCTTTTAAATGGATTCCTGCGATTACTGATGATTCTCGTGCCGAGTATCAATCATGGATTGAGCAAGTTGATAGCGAAAACCCGTTTATCAAACAAAAATCAGCGAATGGGCAATGGCAAAAAGTCCCCTATCGAGAGCTCTATTACCCCGTAAAATATATAAACCCACTTAGGGGAATGAAAGATATTGTTGGGTTTGATTTAGGTTCAAACGAGCAAGTACGCACAGCACTCACTAAATCTAAAGTACTTAATGAATTGGTGATCAGTGAACCGACAGCACTGATACCGAATAACGATGGATTAAGTGTACTCTTTATGTATCCCGTTTTTGGAAATGTGGTAACAGAAGGCGATTTTAAAGGATTTGTTGTTGCCGTGGTTAGCTTAGCTAAACTTTCTAAGTCGCTGTCGTTTGACTCTAATGAGCGTATTGCGATTAGTTTTTTTGATATTAATAATGCTGAAAAACAGCAGGCACTTTATATTGCAGAGCATCATTCTATGGTGTTACTAAAAAAATATCAGTTGTTAATTGGTCAGCGAATGTGGCGCGTTGAGCTGCATCAACCCGTTTTAAAATCATCGTGGTTCATATACTGGCTAGCGCAAATAGTGGGTATGTTATTTGTGTGGTTGTTGATTATATTTTTGATCTCTGTGACGGCTACCAATATTCGGATTCGCGAACAAGTGGCAAAGCAAACACTCACGCTACGCCAAGAAAAACAAAAGGCCGATGAAGCCAGTGCTATAAAAAGTCAGTTTTTAGCCAACATGAGTCATGAAATACGCACGCCAATAAATGGCATAAAGGGTATGCACTATCTAGCGCTACAACAACAGGATTGGCAGCAAGCAAAAGGCTATATAGAGCAAGCTGATGGTGCTCTAAGTGTATTATTAAGAGTGTTAAACGATGTACTCGACTTTTCTAAAATGGAAGCCGGTAAACTTGAGTTAATGCAAGAGCCTGTGAACCTCAAGCAATTAGCCGAGGACATCGTCGGTTTAATGCAATTTGAGGTGGAGAGTAAATCGCTTTCTTTAAAATTAGAGTATGACAGCGATGCGCATTTAATTCTCAATACCGATCCTATTCGTTTAAAGCAAATTCTGCTTAATTTATTAAATAATGCAGTAAAATTTACCGCAAAGGGCTGTATTACGTTAAAGATTTGGCAATCATCAAAAATGACATATTTTAGTGTTAACGATACCGGGATTGGCATTAGCTCTGCAGCTCAAAAACAGCTTTTTAAACCCTTTTCTCAAGCAGATAGCTCAACGTCACGTCAGTACGGTGGTACTGGTTTAGGTTTGAGTATTTGTAAAAAATTGGTCGAATTGATGGGAGGGGCTATTGATTTAAAAAGCAGTGAGGGGCATGGATCTACGTTTACTTTTAGCTTACCAGTTCATTCATCGCTGCCAAAAGCCAAATACAGTGCTGATGCTTTATCAAAAATTGATGTGAGTAATATTTCTTTAGAAAAATATCAATTACTTATAGTGGAAGACAACCCATTAAACCAACATGTTGTAAGTGCTATTTTAGAAACTAAACACGGTATTGCTGATATCGCAAATGATGGCTTAGAAGCGATTGCGATGCTTAGCGAAAAAAACTACGACCTAGTATTAATGGATATTCAAATGCCTAATATGGATGGTTTACAAGCAACAAAAGTGATTCGTAATGAGTTAGGTTTTTTTGATTTACCTATTATTGGTTTATCCGCCAACGCTCACGAACAAGACGCTCAAAAAGCGATTGCCTCTGGAATGGATAGCTACATGACCAAGCCTATTGAAGCTGATGAGCTATTTAAAACGCTTTGGTATTATTTATCTCGCTTAGATAAGTAACACGTATTTTTGTACAAAAGGCAGACATAAGACCTCCAAGCGCCATTTTAAATATTCTACACTTGAAATATTACTGTACCTGCGTATCATTCGCGCAATTTTAACTCAACCGAGTAGCTACTATGATTAATAGAAAAATACCTTTGCTAGATATTCACCGTCACTTAGATGGGAATGTACGTGCGCAAACCATACTAGAACTTGGTCGTCAGTTTAATATAGCTTTACCAGCAGATAATGTTGAGGCACTTATTCCTCATGTTCAAGTTATTGATCCTGAGCCAAACCTAATGGCTTTTTTACAAAAGCTTGATTGGGGGGTCACGGTACTGGGTAATTACGATGCCTGTAGACGAATTGCAATAGAAAACATTGAAGATGCACAAGCGCAAGGCCTTGATTACGTAGAGCTACGTTTTAGCCCTTACTACATGGCACAAAGCCAAGGTTTACATCCTCAGGGCGTTGTTGAAGCCGTGGTCGATGGTATTAAAAGTGCAACAAAAGATGCTGATATTAAAGCAAACTTAATTGGTATTTTATCTCGTACTTACGGTGTTAAAACCTGTCAACACGAGCTGAATGCTTTACTTGCTTTTAAAAATGATTTGGTCGCGGTTGATTTAGCCGGTGACGAAATTGGTTACCCTGGTGAACTGTTTGTTGATCACTTTAAACAAGTACGCGATGCATATTTAGCGGTTACCGTGCATGCTGGCGAAGCATTGGGTGCTGCCAGTATTTGGCAAGCATTAAACGAGCTTGGCGCAAGAAGAATAGGGCATGGCGTTAAAGCGATTGAAGACTCAACGCTAATGGATTATTTACGTGATAACCGTATTGGTATTGAATCGTGCTTAACCAGCAATATTCAAACCAGCACAGTGAATGACTTAACGAAGCATCCGCTTAAACAGTTTTTAGATCATGGCATTTTGGCCAGCATTAATACCGATGATCCGGCTGTTGAAGGGATTGAAATTGAGTACGAGTACGCAGTGGCAGCGCCACAAGCTGGTTTATCGCAAGCTGATATGGAAAAAGCGCAAGCCAATGCACTTGAAATTGCGTATTTAAGTGATGCAGATAAACAGGCACTCAAAACCAAAGTCGCACAGCGTTAATCACCTGTACTATTAAAAAATGCCACTGTTTACAGTGGCATTTTTGTTTTCAGCCCCTAAA